>ONKL01000026.1 GCA_900318395.1 uncultured Prevotella sp. | reverse complement strand
CTTCCACTTCGGGAACCACTCCAGCTCTGTGCCAGGCTGTACGAAGAACTGCATCTCCATCTGCTCGAACTCCCTCATACGGAAGATGAACTGACGGGCCACGATCTCGTTGCGGAAAGCCTTACCGATCTGGGCGATACCGAAAGGAATCTTCATACGGCCAGTCTTCTGCACGTTCAGGTAGTTCACGAAGATACCCTGAGCCGTCTCTGGGCGCAGGTAGATCTTCATCGACGCATCGGCAGAGGCGCCCATCTCGGTAGAGAACATCAGGTTGAACTGACGAACATCCGTCCAGTTCTTGGTACCGCTGATGGGATCTACAATCTCCTCGTCGAGGATAATCTGCTTCAGCTCGTCGAGGTCGGGTCCCTGCATGGCTGCAGCGTAGCGGGCGTGCAGATTGTCGCGCTTCTCCTTGGTTTCCTTCACGCGCTCACTGGTCTCCAGATACTTAGCCTCGTCGAAGCTGTCGCCAAAGCGCTTGCGAGCCTTCTCCACTTCCTTCTGGATCTTCTCGTCGTACTTGGCAATCTGATCTTCGATCAGCACGTCAGCACGATAGCGCTTCTTCGAGTCGCGGTTGTCGATCAGGGGATCGTTGAAAGCGTCCACGTGACCTGATGCCTTCCATATCGTGGGGTGCATGAAGATAGCCGAGTCGATACCCACGATATTCTCGTGCAGCATCGTCATGGCCTTCCACCAGTACTGCTTAATATTGTTCTTCAACTCTACGCCGTTCTGACCATAGTCGTAGACGGCGCCTAAACCATCGTAAATCTCACTTGAGGGAAACACGAAACCATACTCCTTGCAGTGGCTTACGATCTTCTTAAAAACATCTTCTTGTGCCATAATTCATGTTTGTTTTGCAAATTTGGGCGCAAAGATACGATAAAAAATTGTAAATTAAGAATTTTTTTCGCCCAAACTGTTGCGACGTTTGGATTTATTTTCATAACTTTGCACTTGTTATTTCCCCGATGACCTCGGGAGGAAGATAGTTTAAACATTCATAATTCATCAAAATGAGGAAAATCTTTACTACTATTAAAGATGTAGTTGGCGATAATGCATATTTCTCCAGTTGGGGTGTCGACTATGCAGGGCATAAGTTCCCAGATGCTTGTACGCCAGGAGTAAGAATCAGCGCTGCCATCAACTCGATGATGCTATCTTCTGAATTAAAAAAAGAAGAAATTTCTGCCGAGGGGAATTTCCATGACCAGTTCAAAGGGCAGAGTGGAGATTGGCCATACTACTGGGGCTTGTCTGATGGCACGTCGATGTCTACGCCTACTGCCGCCGGCATCGTGGCCCTCTGGGTGCAGGCTGCTGCCGACAAGGGCAAGACGCTTACCAATGCCGACATTAAGGACATCTTCAACCACAGCTGCGACACGGATGAATTCACCAAGGCTGCCCCGCACCGCTTCGGAGCTGGCAAGATCAATGCTTACAAGGGATTGCTCTACGTGCTCGATCTCAGCACCGGCATTCAGGGACTCAGCCAGAAACAGCCGGATAACATCACCTTCCGCGTTGAGAACGGTCAGTTGATTGCAGAGGGAGCAGAAGACGGCACTGCCGTTACGCTTTACAACCTGTCAGGTGCTATCGTTCGCCAGACCACCGTCCAGGCTGGCAGCGTCAGCCTCACAGGGCTCCAGAAGGGCGTCTATGCCGTACAGCTCGGCAAGCTCGGCTCCACCCTCATCCGTCTGTAACATAACTACCCTCTGGGGCCAGGCCCCAAGTTGCAAAAACAATAGAGGGGCATCCGATGGGTGTCTCTCTATTGTTTTTTCGTTCTTTCATTTTTCGCTTAGTCGGCTACGATCGCCGATCCGCTTCCCAACGACTGCCAATTCGCTTCCCAACGATTGTCGATCAGCAGTGCGCTCCACGCTCCAACGCTCCAACGCTCCATTTGCGAATTCTGATGCTGCATTGTTTGGTCATAATAGTATATTATTAAATTTATATATATTATAATATATATAAATTATATTATAAATTATATTATAAATTATATTATATCTATATCTATATAATATATAGACTATATTATACCTATATTATATATAAATTCTATTAAATAATATATAATAATATAGTATTCAACTTGAAGCGGCGAACGTAGAAAAACACCAAATGGAGCGTTGGAGCGTTGGAGCGGTGGAGCGCAAAGTGGAAGGGTGTGTGGGCTACAGAACTCTTAGGGCCGATGGAAAAATAAAAAAATCCCCCGCTCGGTGTGTGAGCGGGGGATTGTCATTATTTAATTGAACAGATATCTGATGGTGAACATGATTCTGTAGGTGGAGGCTGTGCTCAGATAATTCTGAGAGGTTTCGAGGTGACGGGCGTTGTCAACTGTGTTGTAGGTGTATTTGCCTTTGTTGTATGACAACAGGGCGTTGCCTGTAACCTGCTTGAAGAGTCCCCAGTCCTTGCAGAGGAAGTTGGGCAGGTTCTCGATGTCGATACCCAACTGGAGGGAGTGCTTGGTCTTTCCGATCTCAAGCGTCATGTCGCGCAGGTACTTGAAGTCGAGCTGATGATGCCAAGGCATCTTGGCGCCGCCACGCTCTGCATACTGGCCCTTGCGGTTCTTCAGGTAGTTGTCCTGATTGATATAGGTCCAGAAGTCGTCGCGCTGCATATCGGCTGTATAAACAGATGGGTTCTTGGCATCGCCGTAGCTGCTCTCGGCAAAGTCCCAGCTGTTGAGCTCCTCGCGCGATGCAGGCACATAGATGAGGTTGCCTGGTGCTGACGGATCGCTGTTGACATTGCTGCTGAAGATATAGCTGTAGCGGCTGTAGGCGTAGCTGCCGAGGTAACCATACTGATAACCATCGTAGACGAGGCTGAAATGTGAGGTGGCGTACTTCGACTCCTTCAGCGTGTAGCTGGCTGAAACGAGCAGACGGTTAGGAGCTACGTAGGTGGCATAACCCAGCTCATTGTCGTTGACGGCATGGACGGAGTTACGATAGTTGTTATAGGCCGATGACACCTGGTCGCCGATACCCTCGGTATAACTCTTGGCCTTCGAGAAGGTATAGCTGGCAGAGAGGTCGAGACCGAAGTCGAATGACTTGCGCAGCTGTGCGCTTACTGACCAATAGTATGCCTTGCTGCCTGCATTCTCGAGCAGATAGGCCGAGTGGCTGGCATCGTAATAGGACATCTTATGGCGCACGTCGCCGTGTCCGAGGTCAACTGTTGACGTGCCGTCCCAGTAGATGTCGGCATTGGAAACAACGACAGGGTTCAGATCCTTGTTGAAGATACCTTCAAGGGTGAAGTCGATATCACCGGGAATCTTGGCGTCGAAGGCCAGTGAAGCCTTCCATGTCTTCGGCATGCGGAGATCCTCACTCAGGATGGTGGGGCTGCCAGGAACGGTGGTTGTGCTCTTGGCATTGATCTGCTTCAGCATCTCCTCCTGGCTGGTGGTGAAGCGCAGGTTCTGGGCCTGCTCGCCACTAGCGACGTATGAGGTCTGACCCATACCAGAGTTTCCTACGGCAGAAACGAGCCATACGAACGGCATGCGACCTACGAAGAGACCTGTACCTCCACGGAGGATGAGGTTACGCTGGCCAGTGATGTCCCAGTTGAAACCTACACGTGGTGAGAAGCTGACACTGGCATTGGGCACGTTGTCTGTACGGAAATGGCGGCCTCCGAAGTCGATCTTATAATATTCCTCGTTGAAATTGTTCTCAAGGCTGGGGTAGGAGGGCAGCTCGAAGCGCACACCCAGTGACATGCGGAAGCGCTCGCTCCAGCTGATATTGTCCTGTACATAGAGTGACCACTGATTGGTTTTCATCTTTGAGGTGAACATGGAGTGGCCCTCGTTGTTGCCATAGGTGATACCGAATACGCGTGGTGCACGTCCGAAGACAGCTCCCCAGTTGCCTGTTGCCACTTCCTCAGGCGAGGCCTCAAAGGCATAGTAGCCTGCTGCTGCCTGTGCATAACCGTTGGCGGCGTAATTGTGCTCGAACTGGAGACCTGCAAACAGGTTGTGCTTGCCCAGTGTGATGTTCACCTCATCGGTAATCACCGTATTCTTCGTCTGAGCGAGGTTGCCGTAGGTGAAGACATCGCCTGTGAGCGCCCAAGTGGGGTAGTGATCCTGACCATCGTTCATGACGATTTCAACAACTGGTGCTGCATCGCCATATTCTGTTGAACGTGGCTGATCCTGGAATGAATAGGTGCCACGCAGGGTATTCTGTACTTTTCCGAACTTGCTGTTCAACTCGGCTGCAATTGAGGTGAAGCGATACTCTGCATAGTAACGGCTGGAGAGTGCCGACATACCGTAATTGGTGTTGCTGCCGTAGGTGTTCTGGTTACCACCGTAAATCTTTGTGGCCTGATTGCTACCGATGGAACGTGAAGCTGAAGCAGGGCTTGAGCTCTTACGGTTTGACTTGGTGAAACGGACGTTGAACTTATGGTTCTCATGAATGTTCCAGTCTAAACGGGCCAGGATACGATAAGCAGGTGTCTTGACGTTGTAGCCCTGCCAAGGACCCGTGGTCAGGCCGTAAGTGTTCTGCAGATAGGATGACAGACTCTCGAGTTCCTCAAGCTGCGGACGGTGGTTGGTGTTGGTATAAGGTGTAGAACCATCACCGGCACGGGCTGCAGGACCTGTGGTGACATTGTCTTCAATCTCACCGTTGATGAAGAAGAACAGCTTGTCCTTGACGATCGGGCCGCCGAGGGTCAATCCGTAGGTGTTGCTGTGGCCGTCGTCAACAGGCAGTGTCGTTGTGGCCACGCGCGCACCCTTCAGCGAGGTGCTTGTCAGATAGGTATAGGCAGAGCCCTTGAACTGGTTGGTACCACTCTTCGTAACGGCATTGATGCCACCACCCGTAAATCCGCTCTGACGCACATCATAAGGCGTAATCGATACGGTCATCTGATCGAGGGCGTCGAGCGAGATAGGCGTACCGCCACCAGGCAGGGGAGAGGCGCCTAAGCCGAAGGAGTTGTTGAACGATGCACCGTCGATGGTGACACTCGACTGGCGGTAGTTACCTCCACCAATGGCCATACCACTGGCAGAACTACTCTGTGGGGTCATCTTCATCAGATCCGTCATCGAGCGGCCTACGGTCGGGATGGCTGCCATCTGGTCGGCATTCAGATTCGTCACTGCACCAGAGCGGTCGCTGCGCATGGTGTTACGAGCTGCAGCAACGACTACAACTTCCTGTAACAGTTCGCCTTCCTCAGACAACTTAGCGTCGATCACTGTGTTCTGACCCAGTGCGAGCTGAATGTCTGTGAACTTCATGCTCTGATAGCCGATATAAGATACTTCGACCTCATATGGACCACCTGAACGCATACCCGTGATGGTGTAGCGTCCGTCGATGTTCGTTACAGCACGATAGACTGATCCCGAAGGAATGTGCTTGGCGGTAATTGTAGCTCCAATGGCTTCTTCGTCGCCAGTGGTTACGATACCATTGATTCCTGATGTGGTTACCTGAGCGATGGTGGTCATTGCAAATGTCAGCAACGTCACAACCATCATGAGCAATCTCTTTTTCATCATATTCTGTTATTGTTAGATTCCTTATCAGGTGCAAAGGTACGCATTTATTTTAAATTAACAACAATTTATGTAGATTATTTAAATAAAACTCCCGGCATCTTGCGATACCGGGAGCTTATGGTCATAAAAGACGAGTTTAATTGGCCTTCACTAATGAGTAGAAGACGCCATTGCTAACTTGAGGAGTGCCATCATGAACAGACTTCTTGCCAATGACTGTCAGCTTGTCGCCGACTTCTATGTCAAAAGCTGCGACAGCACCCTTGCGGGCATCGCCTGTAGCACCCCATCCTGGATAGCAACCGTAGACATAGAGACGGGTGTCGCCATCCTTCAGATAGAGATTTCCATAGGTATCGTTGGCAATCTCGTCGACAATACCAGTTACTCTGTAATACAGCTGTGAATCATCGGGTTCAGCCAAGAACTCTGCGATAGTCTTCTCATAGACCTTGTTGTAGCTGTCAGTCTGAGCTTTAACCATCTGGGCTGTACCCTTGTACTCACCACGCTTGCCGACAAGTGTTACGATGTCGCCTTCTACGAGGCCACTGGCCTCAAAAGCGCCCTTCTCGCCAATGCCATAGATATACACCTCGCCTGAATAGTCGCGGATGTAGATATTGCCATATTCAGCTTTCTCAACCTTGGTGATCACACCTGTCAAGCGATACAAGGCATCGCCTACTGGAGCTGCGAGGAAGTCGGCAACTGACGCATCGACAATCGCGCCAGCCTGAACGATCGTAGCCTGTGCGCTATATTCCTTCTTGCCATCAGTGGTCTTGAAGGTCACGGTAGCGCTGCGCTCACCGCCTGCGTTGGCAGAAGCACGGAGGGTGACGATAGGATTGGCACCGATGGTAGAGTTGATGACACCAAGCCAAGACTGTGCATCGGCAGGGATCTCGACAGCCACGCCTGTACCTTTGCAGGTCAGGTTAGCCACGATCTCACCGCCTTCGATAGGCATTTCTTTTGCAATAGCACCATTAATGGTCAGAGAGTCGACCTTGATGAGTGACTTGTTGATCTTAATCACGCTGACATTCACGAGCTCTACAGTGCCGTTATAGGTAGTCTTTGGTCCCTCAACGGTTACCTCGTCGCCCACCTCGATGCCAAGGCTCTCGAAATTCTTCTCAGCACCGCTCTTGTCGAGTGTACCATAGATATAAACCTCGCCAGTACCATCATTCATATACCAGTTGCCATAAGTGGTATTGGCAATCTTGGTGACGGCACCAGTTACACGATAGGTCTTTGAGTCAGGACCAGCAAGAACCTCTGCGCAAGTAGCTGTAGAAACGGTAGCGATGCCCTGGATGACGTTGATACGCTGTGTCAGGCCCTCACTTGAAATGATAACCTCGGCAGTGCGACCCTCAGCTGCATCAGCAGAGAAGGAGATAGAGCCATTACCGCTACCGGAAGCAGGAGATACGGTCAGCCACTCAGGGGCACCAGATACAGACCAACTGCCAGCTGCCTGAATATCAATAGTGGTAGAGCCACCGCTGGTGCTGAGCGATACGTAAGACTGCGATACGCGGAGCTCATGGAGATAAGTAGGATTCTTATCGTCGTTGCAGCTTGTAAATACGGCTGCGACGATGGCCATGAGAGACGGAATAATATATTTCAGTTTCATATTGTCTTGACCTTTAAATTAGTTGAACATATACTTAACACCAATAGAAGCATACCAGCACTGGCCGATAGCGTGGTTGGGAACCCATGTCTCAGTGTTGCCGTGGATGGCAGCAGGTGTAGAGAAGGTTGGGTAACCATCAGCGTCGACACCCTCGTACTTCAGGATACGGGCCTCAGAGCCGATTGCTGGATTCAGATATTTCATCACACCCCAGCTTGACTTGAAGAGGTTCGTCAGGTTCTTGACATCCAGACTGAGCTGCAATGTGTGCTTGGCCTTGCAGATGTTCAACTTGAAGTCGTGCTTATAGCTGAAGTCGAAGCGATGAACCCATGGAGAGTAAACGCTGTAGGCCTCGGCATACTCGCCCTGATGCTTCTTCAGGTAGCTGTCCTGATGAACAAAGTCCATGAAGCGCTGCTTGTCGTTCTCAGATACGAAACGGAAATTGCCAGAGCCAACACCTACCTCAGCGTCTGTAGGAACATAGATGGCATCGTAGTTGTAACCGTCGCTGTTGATATCGTTTACCATCATGTATGAGTAGTTGTAGCCACCTCGCCAGGTCTCATAGATCAGACTGTAATGGTTGCCACTCTTGTCGTGGATCGTAGCAGAAGCCACGATACGGTCAGGTGTCACGTACTGTGAGTTGTGCAACTTGATGTTGTTCGGGCCCTCAGAGGTGGGAACGTATGTGAAAGCAGACTCGGCAGCAGAACCAGGCATACCAGTAACCTCCTTAGAAACGGTGTGTGTGTAGGCTGCCATCAGGCTTATGTACTCAGCGGGCTGTGCAGTCAGCGTCACGTTACCCGACCATCCGTAACCACGACTTGTGTTCTCGAGCACGAATGCCTTGGTACCTGTGCGGAAACCTGCAGGATAAATAGGACGGTTGTCTGCACCATTGAAGCGTGCGAATCCACCCACGTTAGGAATACTCCAGTCAGAGATGCTCACGCCGTTGATTGTCTTATTGAAGATACCCTCAACAGTAGCGGTGAACGGGAAGGATACGGGCAGCTGATAGTCAACTGCCAGAGAGGTCTTCCATACCTGAGGCATTTTGAAATCGGGATCTACACCACAGATAGATGAAGGAGCGGCTCCCTTCTCAGGTGTGATGTCCATCGGATAGCCGAGTGACTGCAGCTTGTTCTTCATGGTTTCGATGTCTGTCATCATACCACCAGCGAACTCATCCATTGTGAAGCCCATCTTCTTGGCGTTAGCGGCGTTGACCTGTGCCTGATACTGCACCATACCACCGTTGGTAGGCATGTTGGTGAAGAATACGAGAGGCAGACGGCCAGAGAAGAGACCAGTACCACCACGCAGCTTCAGGCTCTTGTCGCCTAAGATGTCGTAGGTAAAGCCGAAACGTGGAGAGAAGGTAATGCTGTTACCAGGCCACTTACCAGTGTCGATATGACGGCCGTTGTAGTCGATGTCGAGGATGGCCTTGTTGGTCATCAAGTCTTTATTGTTGAAGAAGAGGCCATCGACACGGAGACCGAGTGTCATCTTCAGATTGTCTGTGATGTTCCAATCGTCCTGAGCATAGATACCTGGACGATTGAACTGTACGCGTGCAGCTGGCTTTGACTCGCCACCGTAACCATAGGTCAGACAGAAGATTTCAGGAGCAGCTCCGTTGATGAAGTCCTCTATGCTATTATAGCGATAGTAACCTGTACCGTTACGCATGTACTGGTTGTCGGCCATCTGATGCTCGAACATGATACCTGCGGTAAGCTTGTGCGCACCCATATAATAGGTGATGTCGTCCTTGATGTTCCAAATCGTGTTGTGAACAGCGTTGTTGTAAGTAAACAGCTCATAACCCAGGGCCATGTAGTTGTTGTCGCCACCATCGAGGATGTCAACGAACGGGAACTCTGAAGAGTTGGTACCACGGATATCATCGAGCTTTGAGAAAGTTGCCAGGAACTGGTTGGAGAGGTTCTCTGTGAAACGGCTGTTCAAATCGATAGAGAATGAGTGTACGATATTCTCCATAGAGTACATGGAGTTGGCAAACGACATGGAGTACTGTGATGTACGGGCACCACTCATACGCGTACCACCGTCCATAGAAGTGGCGTTAGGCGCGTTCCAGATGTTATTCTTGGTAAAGTTGTAGCGCAGAGCCAGATGATGTCTGTCTGTGATGTTCCAGTCGAGGCGAGCCAGGATTTTATAGTTGCTCTCGTCAGCAGGGAAGTCCGTCCACGAGCCAGTGTCGTATCCGTACTTGTTCTTGACGTGGTTTGAAACAGTCTGGAGATCAGAGAGTTTCGTGCGTGAGATGTAGTTGTCGGCATCTGCTACTCCGTTTGCAGAACCCTGCCAGCGGTTAGCGATGGTAGGAATCTTAGACATTTCACCGTTTACGAAGATAAACAGCTTGTCCTTGATGATCGGACCACCAAAGGTGAAACCATAAGTCGTCTGGCTGTCCTTAGCTCGTGCACCTGCTATCTGCTCGCGGTCGATAGCGTCACCACGCAGATTTTCGTTTCTGTGGTAAATATAGGCGCTGGCCTTGTAGGTGTTGGTACCTGACTTCGTGATAGCGTTCACACCACCACCGATGAAGTTGGTCTGACGAACGTCATACGGAGAAATAACCACCTGCAACTCCTCGATAGCATCGAGTGAGATAGGATTACCACCACCAGGCAACTTGTCGGAAAGACCGAAGTTGTTGTTGAAGTTGGCACCGTCGACTGTGAAGTTAGCGGTTCGGCCATCAGATCCTGCGAAGCTCATGCCGTTACCACCATAAGGCGACAGACGTGTTACATCAGTAATGCTACGACTTACTGTAGGCAGGTTCTGAATCTGCGAACTGTTGATGTTCGTAGAGGCACCAGTCTTTTCAGCGGCAAACTTCGAAGCCTTACCGCTTACAATGACCTCTGCCAGCTCATTAGCATCCTCTGAGAGCCATACAGACAGATTGTAGGTCTCACCGAGCTGAAGGTTTACACCCTTCACCGTCTTGGGTTGGAATCCAATGTAGGAAACCGTCACACTGTACGGACCTCCTGTACGCATACCCTGAATGGTGAAACGACCAGAAGTGTTGGTCACTGCAGCATAACGGGTACCTGAAGGCTCATGGATGGCCTGAATAGTTGCACCGATGACTTCCTCGCCGTTTGCATCGTCGAGAGTCACCTTACCAGCCAAACTTGATGTAGTTACCTGTGCTAAGGCTGTTAACGACATCGTTAACAACATAGCAACCAGAAAGAATAATCTTTTCTGCATAAAATTAGAACTGTTTTAATTAATTAAATGAGGGGGGGACGAATCCCTCCTTTGTTATTTCGCTGCAAAGATAAAAAATTTATTTTGAATTAATGTTATAAAAAGGCAACTTTTTTTAAAAACGGTGAAAATTGTTGCGCTATTTATCTTAGCACGATGCCAGTCAGTATGCGTCCAGAGGAAATTCCTAACCTTCTGGCTGAAAAATAATCCTCCACTTCATCATAGGTGCAGATACCACATTCCTCGATATTCTCGGCTTTGATGCCTGTCGCCTCCAGTTGCAAGCGACAGCATGCCCACAAGTCAATGTGCCATTTCTGCTCCTTACAGCTGATCTGCTCCATAGGGTAGCCTGCGTCTGAGAAAGCCTCATAGACCTCGTCGCCCACCTCGAAATTCTTCAAAGAGATGCCTGGTCCAATCACGGCTTTCAGCATCTCAGGATTGGATTGATAAGCCCTTTGCATAGAGATGACTACGCGCCCTGTGATGTTGGATACCGTTCCTCGCCAGCCGCTGTGCACCACACCAGCAGCATGGTGCTCAGGGTCATATATAATAATAGGTATGCAGTCGGCGGTAGAGACTCCTATACAGATGTGCCTCATGTTTGTTATCAGCGCATCGATGCCTTCCAGCACCTGTTTACGAATATCCTCTGATAGCAAGAAAAAAGTCTTTCCTATCTGGCTGACCCCAGTATCGTGTACCTGATGGGGCATTACCAGGCGGTCTTCAGCTACAGCCAATGCCTTGCAAAGCAACTTTCGGTTCTTGGCGATGGCTTCTGGATGATCGCCGCAGTAAAGGTTCACGTTCAGTTCGCCATAGTTCCCCTGACTATAGCCTCCGTGGCGAGTCGTGCTGAATGCTGTCACATTCTCGGCAATGTGGTAATAGTGAAGTTCTGGGGTCATTCTTTTTCGTATTCTTCATCGTATTCGAAGTCGTCGAGATCCTCTATGTCTTCAACCTCTTCCTCGTCGATATATTCAATATCCTCGTCCTCGCCTTCTTCAGCGAGTTCCTGGGCAAAGCGACTCATGTCCTTATCACGGTGTACGAGTGTGTCTTCAGAGGTGATGACGGCGAGTTTGTTGCTCTCAGCATTCAATTCGCGCCAGAGCACATCTTTCAGTTCTTCAAGTCCGAAGCCTGTCACAGCCGAGATGAATACCACTGGCAAATCCTCTGGCAGTGTCTCTCGAAGCATCTCAATAAGTTCTTCGTCGAGCAGGTCACACTTCGTAACAGCCAGTACGCAATGCTTATCGAGCATCTCTGGGTTGAATTGTCTCAATTCGTTCAGCAGGATTTCATATTCGCGCTTGATGTCGTCAGTATCTCCAGGTACCATAAAGAGCAGCAGTGAGTTGCGCTCGATATGTCGCAGGAAACGCAGTCCGAGTCCCTTGCCTTCTGATGCTCCCTCGATAATGCCAGGGATGTCGGCCATCACAAATGATTTCCCATCGCGGTAGCCAACAATGCCTAAGGAGGGCTCCATCGTGGTAAAGGGGTAGTTGGCAATCTTCGGACGAGCATTTGAAAGGGCAGATACAAGTGTCGACTTACCCGCATTCGGGAAACCTACGAGTCCTACATCAGCCAGCAGCTTTAATTCAAGGATGATGGTCATCTCCTGCATCGGCTCACCAGGCTGTGCATATCTTGGTGCCTGGTTTGTGGCAGTGCGGAACTGGAAATTTCCGAGTCCTCCACGTCCACCTTTCAGTAGCATCACCTCCTGTCCGTCGTAAGTGACATCACAGACGTATTTTCCCGTCTCGGCATTGTAGACTACCGTTCCACAGGGCACATCAATATACACGTCCTTGCCGTCGGTGCCATGACACTTGTCACGACCGCCATTGCCGCCATGCTCAGCAAAGATATGGCGCTCGTACTTCAAGTGCAGCAGTGTCCAGTAGTTGTGGTTGCCTCTTAGGATGATGCTACCACCCTTGCCACCGTCGCCACCATCTGGACCGCCGTTGGGGTTGTATTTTACGTGTCGTAGGTGCATGGAGCCTTTGCCGCCCTTTCCTGAGCGGCAATAGATCTTCACATAGTCTACAAAATTGCTCTCCATATTTATTTGATGTATAGGATTGCCTAGATTTTATCAATCACCTCGCAGATGTCTGCAAAAATGCGGTCGAGCTCGCCTAAGCCATTGATATGATAATGCACACCTTCTTTCTTGTACCACTCAATAAGTGGCTGGGTCTGAGAGTGATAGACTACAAGGCGCTTTTTGATGGTCTCCTCGTTGTCATCTGCACGCCCGCTCTGCTGTCCACGCAGTATCAAGCGCTTCATCAATTCGTCCTCTGGTACGTCGAGCTCAATCATCGCAGCCACTTTGTCACCGCGCTCATCGAGCATCTTCTTCAGGGCCTCTGCCTGTGGGATGGTACGGGGGAATCCGTCGAAAATCACCCCTTTATGGTCTCCGAAAGAGTCATATACTGAGGCGAGGATGCTCACCATTAGGTCATCGGGTATCAGCTGTCCGTTGTCGATAAAACTGGCAGCAGTCTTTCCCAACTCTGTTCCTTTTTTGATTTCAGCACGTAGCACATCTCCAGTAGAGATATGGTTCAGTCCGTACTTCTCGATCATCATGTCACTTTGTGTGCCTTTGCCTGAGCCTGGAGCACCGAATATTACAATATTCTTCATTATCCTGTTTTTTGTTGTTATTAATCTTTTACAATCGTATAGATGTCTTTCAGCTCACGTCCCTGATGGTCGTAATCAAGTCCGTAGCCAACGATGAAGTCGTCAGGAATGCTGAAAGCTACGTAATCAAGCTGCAACTCTTCCTGCAGTTTCTCGGGCTTAAAGAATAGGGTACAGATGTGTACAGAGGCAGGATTCCTCGTGCCAAGCGATTCAATCATGCGTTTCATGGTCTGTCCACTCTCCACGATATCTTCCACAATGATCACAGTCCGTCCTGTTAAGTCTTCGTTGATGCCTAATACTTCTTTGATCTTTCCTGTCGAAGTCGTACCCTGATACGAGGCGAGTTTTACAAACGAGATTTCGCAGGGGATGGTCATCTCGCGCATGAGGTCTGCCGCGAAGATAAATGAGCCGTTAAGTACGCCAAGGAAGAGTGGCGTTTTGCCTGCCATGTCCTTGCTGATCTGTTGTGCAACCTCCTTGACGCGAGCTTTTATCACGTCCTCAGTTATTGACGTTTTAAACGTTTTGTCCTTGATTTTGACGATGCTCATACACTGAAAGAGTTAAAAATTTGTGCAAATTTACAAAAAAATCCGCAAACTCGTACATTCATTAGCATATTTTTCGTATTTTTGCACCAATGAAGATATTTACGAGCGCTCAGATCCGTGAATTGGATCGTTTTACCATAGAGCATGAACCCATCAAGAGCATTGATCTGATGGAACGTGCAGCAAAAGCCCTGACCCAAGCCATAACCGACGAATGGAACAGTGCTACGCGTGTTGTTGTTTTCGCAGGTCCAGGCAATAATGGTGGCGACGCCTTGGCTGTTGCCAGGATGCTCAGCGACAGGAATTACGATGTTTCAGCATACCTTTTTAATATCTCTGGCCATTTGTCGGCTGATTGTAGCATCAACCGTCAGCGGCTGCTCGACAAGAAGCCCAAAGCTTTCATAGAGGTAACACAAGAGTTTGAACCTCCTCAGCTCGAGGCTGGTATGCTTGTCGTCGATGGCCTTTTCGGTTCAGGTCTTAACAAGCCTCTTGCAGGTGGTTTCGCTTCATTGGTGAAGTATATCAACGCTTCCTCGGCTCAGGTTGTAAGCATTGATATGCCCTCTGGTCTCATGACAGAGGACAATACCTATAATATACGAGCAAATATTATCCGTGCAGATTTGACTCTGACCCTCCAGTTGCCCAAATTGTCCTTCTTGTTTGCTGAGTCACAGATTTTCATTGGGCGTTTGAAGGTACTCGATATACGACTTAGTCAGGAAGGCATTGCGAAAACGGATGCTAACTATACGCTGCTTGAAGAGAATGATATACGTCCGAGATTGTTGCGTCGTGACCCCTTTGCCCATAAAGGAAAGATGGGCAATGCCCTCATAATTGCTGGCAGTTATGGAATGGGAGGGGCCTCCGTATTGGCGACAAAGGCATGTCTCAGGGTAGGGGCTGGAAAGTGCACCACCCATACGCCAAGGCAAAATAGTCTGCTCTTGCAAGTCAGCGTTCCTGAAGCAGTCATTCAGTTCGACCGCGAGGAAACTATTTTCTCTGAGGCTGTTGACACAGAGGACTTCAATGCTGTGGGTATTGGTCCGGGGTTGGGAACCAGTGAGCAGACAGCTATTGCTGTCATCGCTCAGTTGCGCCGTACCCAATGTCCTTTAGTGGCCGATGCTGATGCGATCAACGTGCTATCTAACCATCCCGCTTGGTTGCAGCAGTTGCCGAAAGACCTGATTATGACCCCACATCCTAAAGAGTTCGATCGTCTGGCAGGACGTTCTACCGATAGTTACGAGCGCCTTATGAAGGCCCGCGACCTGGCTCAGCGCCTGCAGGCCTATATTGTGCTTAAGGGACATCATACGTCGCTATGTCTGCCTGATGGTCATATTATCTTCAACACCACAGGTAATGCTGGAATGGCTACGGCTGGTAGCGGTGATGTGCTCACGGGGATCATCACTGGTCTGCTGGCCAGAGGTTATAAGCAAGAGGATGCTTGTATCGTAGGAATCTATCTTCACGGACTGGCAGGCGACATTGCTGCTCGAGAGTTGGGCGAGGAAAGTGTTATCGCCAGCGACCTCATCCAGTATCTGCCTCGTGCTTTTAAAAGATTAAACGAATGACTTCAAGGTTAAAAGTAAGATAGTAAAATGAAGATAAGAAATATAATCCGTGTATCAAGGTGGGTAAAGGTTTTGCCTTTTTACCTTCTTACCTTCTTTCCGTTGAGTGCTCAGACTGCGCTTAGCCCCTATCAGCCAGGTGTCACGAGCGAGGGAGCTGTTTACTTCCTTCCCAAAACAGCTGTCAGTGTTACTTTGTTGGTTGAGAAGAGTTCTTACCAGCCTGGTGAGTTCGCTCGCTATGCCGAGCGCTTCCTGCGTATGCGCGATGTATCCCTCGAACCCTCTGTAGGTTACCGGATTGTCAGTATTGTGCAACAACCTGTTGCAATAGCCGATACAGCCAAGCGTTATGCGGTGAAGTTTGATCCCAAAACAGCAGCTTCAAATGTGCGTCTCTCCGACGATGGCGTACTATTGGCCATCAATACCGAACCAACCAAAAAAGCTGAGACCCCACATTTTGTCCAAGCCCCTCGTGTGCCTCTGCCTGCTCCACGCAGTTTCATGAGCGAGGAGATACTCTCTGCAGGCAGTACTGCGAAGATGGCCGAACTTACGGCTCAGGATATCTATGAGATCCGTGAGAGTCGCAATCTGTTGGTGCGAGGGCAGGCTGATAATATGCCCAAGGATGGTGAGCAACTTCGCTTGATGCTCAATCAACTTGACCTGCAAAATCAGGTACTGACGTCCTTGTTTGTTGGTACAGTCAGCAAGGATACTGCAGAATATACCTTCACGATTGTGCCTGACGGTGATATCCAGCACGATGTGCTTTTCCGATTCTCTCAGAAACTCGGACTGCTTGATAACGACGATCTCGCAGGTACACCTTATTATATTATAGTGAAGGACCTGAAGACAGTTCCTCCTGCAGAGCCTGTTGATCCAAAGAAAAAGAACAAGCAGGTGTCTGGCATCTATGTCAATATTCCTGGAAAGATGCGTGTTTCCGTTTCAGACGGCCGTCAGGATCTGGTTTCCGATGATTTCCCTGCAGGACAGTTCGGACATGTCGAATTGCTCAGTGGTGCTCTCTTTAATAAGCGCTACACGACGCATCTCACTCTTCACCCAATCTCAGGGGCTGTCGAACAGCTTGATGCAGAGCTGCCAAAGTAAAATGAACGTATTTAATCATTTAACATTATCAATAAACCATTAAAAAGATTCATTATGAAAAAGTATTTAGCAGAAATGGTAGGCACGATGGTGCTCGTATTGATGGGCTGCGGCGTCGCAGTAAGTTTAGGATGTGATCCAATCAACAACATTCCTGCAGTCGTAGGAACGGCTTTCGCCTTTGGACTGTCTGTTGTGGCAATGGCTTACACGATTGGAGGTATTAGTGGTTGCCACATCAACCCCGCCATCACTCTGGGTTGTTTTCTCAGCGGTCGTATGAATGCCAAGGATTGTGGCATGTATATGCTGTTCCAGGTGATTGGCGCTTTCATCGGCTCTTTGTTGCTTTATGTGCTCACAGAGAATGTGCCAGGTCTTGAGGGTACTGGTGCTAATGACCTTCAGGCAAATGTCTCTGTACTGGGTGGTCTGCTTGCAGAGATCATCTTCACCTGTGTATTCGTACTCGTCGTGCTTGGTGCAACAGCTAAGACCAATGGCGCTACCAATAATTTCGCAGGTCTGGCTATCGGCTTGTCGCTGATTCTTGTTCATCTGGTTTGTATCCGTTATACAGGAACATCCGTTAACCCTGCACGCTCTTTGGCACCAGCCATTTTCCAGGGAGGGACAGCTCTCGCTAATTTGTGGATTTTCATCGTTGGTCCGTTTGTGGGAGGTGCTTGTGCAGCAGGAATTTGGAAACTGATTGATACGAATGAGAAGTAACCATGTGAAAAACGGCACCAATCAGTATTTGGTGCCGTTTATACTGATAACCACTCTTTTCTTCCTCTGGGGCTTCGCCAGAGCCATCCTCGATGTGCTTAACAAGCACTTCCAAAACGAGATGCATATCTCCATCACAGAGTCGTCGATGATTCAGGTCACCACCTATCTCGGCTATTTTCTGATGGCTATACCTGCTGGTCTCTTTATCAATCGTTTTGGCTACCGTCGGGGTGTGGTCTTTGGTCTGCTGCTCTTTGGCATTGGCTCACTGCTCTTTGTGCCTTGCACTGAAGCAGGTACACTCAGCGCCTTCCTTTTTGCTCTGTTTATTATCAGTGTGGGATTGGTGTTCTTAGAGACTGCAGCAAACCCCTACGTCACAGAACTTGGTCCCAAGGAAACAGCCTCTAGCCGTCTGAATCTGTCTCAGTCGTTTAATGGCATGGGTTGTCTCTTCGCTACTTTCGCAGTTGGACAGTTCCTTTTCAGTGGTGAGGGCGGAAGTGTGGCCACGCCTTATGTCATCCTTGGCATCGTGGTGTTTGTCATTGCTGTCATATTTTCACGTGTCAGCTTGCCTGAGATCAAGCATGATGATGGCCTTGATGAGGCTTCGAAATATGGGCGTGAGCCTCTGCGTAAGGTATGGCAGCACAAGTTCTTCGTCTTTGGCGTGGTTGCCCTGTTGGCGTATGAGGTGGCCGAGATTTCTATCAATAGTTATTTCATCAACTACGTAACAGGACAAGGTTGGATGGATGACAATATGGCCTCAATTGTACTTACGTGTGCTCTTGGCTTTTTCATGGTGGGCAGGTTTGGTGCCAGTTTCATCATGCGTTACATACGTCCTGAGGTGATGTTGCTTATCTGTGGCTGTGGCTGTGTCTTGTCCACTTTGGTCGTCCTGATGAACTTTGGAGAGTATTCTATGATTGGGCTGTTGGCTATTTATCTTTTCGAGGCCGTCATGTTCCCCACCATCTTCTCTTTGGCACTGCGTGGACTGGGTTCGCTCACAAAGACAGCTTCCTCCATCCTGATGATGACCCCCGTAGGAGGTTGTGGTTTCCTGCTCGTCGGTGTCATTGCCGATGCCACGAACCTTGTCATTCCATTTGTCATCCCGATGCTTTGCTACATCATCGTTGGTCTTTACGGCTTTGGACTCGTTGTTCCTGGCACCAGTCAAAAGGCCTGAAGAAGCACTCCTTAATTCATGACGCTCTGTGTGGTGATTCGTCATGAATTAAGGAGTTTTCTATCCAAATACCTCATCAAAAGCATGAAAAACGCAAAGAAAGTATTACAAATGTATTTTTTACACCTCTATATTTCGTCCACTTTTTTTTTGAGACGCCCTTTCTTTAAGCACCTGAAAAACAACGTTTTGTATAAATTTTGAATTCGTATTCGTCCACTTTCTGATTTAATCAGCGAATTTTGGATGCCTTTTTTGTCTAATTTTGCACCAGAATCCTTGAAAGGGTAAATTCTAACTTTCAATTAACAATAATAAAACAAAAACGTATGAAAAAAAGCAGGTTAATGACGATGTTACTGGCACTCATGGTGTCAATGGCATCTTGGGCCCAAGAGTTCTTAGGAATTCAGGGCACTGTGACTGACGATCAGGGCGAACCTATTATCGGTGCGTCGATCGTAGAGAAGAGTAACCCTCAGAATGGAACCATCACCGACTTTGATGGTAAGTTTGCCTTGAAGGTGAATGAGGGTACACCTATTATTATTAGTTATATCGGTTACACCACTCGCGAGGTGAATGCCCGCAATGGTATGACCATCTCACTGAAGGAAGACGCTCAGACTCTTCAGGATGTGGTTGTAATCGGTTATGGTGTCCAGAAGAAGAGTGTTGTTACCGCAGCCATCAGTAAGGTAAATGGTGACGACCTGAACCTGATGAAGCCCTCACGTATTGAGGATGCTCTGAAGGGTAAGGTCAGCGGTGTACAGATCACACAGTCTTCAGGTCAGCCAAACTCAGATTCTAAGGTTCGTATTCGTGGTATCGGATCAGTAAACAGCTCTGAGCCCCTTTACATTGTCGACGGTATGCAAGTTGGTGGTGGTATCAACTACCTGAACCCGACAGATATCGAGTCTGTTGAAATTCTGAAGGATGCCGCTTCTGCAGCTATCTACGGTTCGCGTGCTGCCAACGGTGTTGTACTCGTTACTACGAAGAGCGGTAAGTCAGGTAAGACCAACGTCAACTATGACTTCAGCTTTGGTTGGCAGAATCCTTGGAAGAAGAAGGCTGTGCTGAATGCAAAGGAGTATATGACAATCATGAACGAGGCACAGGTGAACGATGGTAACGCTCCTCGCTATTCAGCCGACTTCATCCATAACTACAATGGTCCTGATACAGACTGGCAGGATGAGACCTTCAACTACAATGCTCCTGTACAGCAGCATCAGTTGAGCATCAACGGTGGTAACGATAAGATGACCTACTTCCTCTCTGTTGGTTACTTCAAGCAGGAAGGTATCGTAGGTGGTAACTATGGCCGTTCAAACTACGAGCGTTTCAGCGCACGTACCAATTCTACCTACACCGTATTTGAGGCTACAGACCGCAACTTCCTGAATAAGTTGAAGGTGGGTGTGAACATTGGTTACACACGTGATACATCTACTTCTATTGAGGCCAACTCTGAGTACGGTTCAATCCTGGGTAGTGCCATTTCATTCTCTCCGCTGGTTGCTCCTTATGCTACAGAGGAGGAGGGTGCTCAGATTCTGGCAGAACATCCCAATGCAGTAACCAAGGACGGTCGCGTATTCTCTCTGCCACCTGCAGGATTCCAGGAGCTCACAAACCCACTGGCTCAGCTGAATCGCCCCAATTCTGGCAAGAACAATTCTGATAAGATCGTAGGTTCATTCTACGCTGAACTCGATATCCTTCCTGGACTGAAGTTCCGTACCAGCTATGGCGTTGACCTCGCTTTCTGGGGCTACGATGGCTATGGCTACGAGGATTTCCTTGGCACGATGACCCACACAGACCAGAGCTGGGTACAGAGTGAGATGAATCGTGGCATGCGTTGGCAAACTGAGAACTACTTCACATACAACAAGACATTTGGCGAAGCTCATAACCTCTCAATCGTACTGGGACAGTCTGCTTCACGTTATGAGTCACGCAACCTCGGTGGTAGGGACTCTCAGTTGTTCGATCATAATCCTATCCACGCACATATCGATTCTGCTATCGCTCCTGAGACAGAGTCTTCTTTATGGGGTGGTAATGGTGGTGTGACCCACACCTCTCTCGCCTCTTACTTCGGCCGTATCGACTACAACTTTGCTGAGCGTTATATGGTGCAGTTTACCATGCGTCGTGACGGTTCTTCTCACTTCGGTCCTAACCACAAGTGGGGTACCTTCCCTTCATTCTCTCTTGGATGGAACGTTTGGAATGAGCCATACTTGCAGAAAGCAAAGCCCGGTTGGTGGGATGTCCTGAAGTTGCGTTTCTCTTGGGGACAGAATGGTAACGAGGCCATTCCTAACTTCACCTATCGTGCCTTGATGAATGGTGGTCAGAACTATTATTTCGGCGGTAGCTACGTTGTGAACCCTGATCCCACACAGCCTGGTGTGGAGGCTGGTAAGATGGTCTATGGAACATCACCTGCCCGTGCAGCTAATCCCGATATCAAGTGGGAGACTTCTACTCAGACTGACATCGGTGTTGATATGCGTTTCTTCAGCAGCCGTCTGAATTTCGGCTTCGACTACTACTTTAAGAAGACTACAGATATGCTCTTCGAGCTGAATGTTCCTACCTATATCGGACAGTCTAAGCCTTACGGTAACCTCGGAACAATGGAGAACTGGGGTCTTGAGTTCGAACTTGGTTGGAAAGACAATATCAAGGACTTCTCATACTGGTTCAGTGCTAATGCTTCTTACGCTAAGAATAAGCTGGTTGAACTTGGTAACGCTTCAGGTGAGCAGAACTACGAGAGTGCTGGTGCATCAGGTGTTGGTGATTATGTACACGCTAAGAATGGCGAGGTTTGGCCTTACTTCTATGGTTACAAGACCAATGGCCTCTTCCAGAACCAGCAAGAGGTTGATAGTTACGTGAATGCTCAGGGCGAGAAGTTGCAGCCCTCTGCACAGCCTGGTGACGTACGTTTCGTAGACTTCAATGGTGATGGTAGAATCACAGACGAGGACCGTACTAAGATCGGTAAGGGTATGCCCGACTGGACCTTCGGTTTCTCTCTCGGTGCTGAGTGGAAGGGCTTCGACCTGAGTATGGCTTGGCAGGGCACTATCGGTAACGATGTATTCGACTTTGCACAGCGTGGTGACGTTCCCGCAATGAACCGTCCTTCATGGATCATGGATCGCTGGCACGGTGAGGGAACTTCTAATTCAGTTCCTCGTATGACTTCAGCCAATCCTAACGGTAACTGGAAATCATCGGATATCTATATCCACAATGGTTCTTACCTCCGTCTGAAGAATGCTCAGATTGGCTACACACTTCCTCAGCACCTCACACGCCATGCTTCTATCCAGCGCCTGCGCGTATATGTTGGTGCAGAGAACCTCTTCACCATCACACGTTACGAGGGCTTCGATCCTGAACTTGCCTCTGGTGGCTACACCACACTCGGTGTCGATAAGGGTATTTACCCACAGTCACGTACTATCACAGTTGGTGCTAACGTTACATTCTAATCACATAAATATATACGACAATGAAAAATCTTAAATTATATATCGCAGTAGCGGTTTTGTCATCAGGCATGGTGCTTACGTCGTGCGGCGACTCTTTCCTGGAGCCTGAACCGACTACACAGGGTGCTTCCGGAGCTACCGGTGACCCTCTGAACATTAATTCTGGTCTGGCTGCATCTTACCAGATCCTGATGTTTGACTCATACGCTAACGGCTCTTACGAGTCTTCTGCCTACATCGGTGACATCCAGTCGGATGATATCTGGAAGGGTGGTGGTGACGCCAACGACGGTATGAATGGTATGAACCTGGCTGTATCTATGTTCAATACCAGTGGTAACCTGACACTGAGCGGTACTTGGAATATCTACACCTCAGGTATTACTCGTGTGAACAGCGCTCTCGGACTGGTGGAAACAGCCACTACCGACAACCCCGCAGAGGTTGCCCTGATTAAGAAGTACAAGGCAGAGGGACTTTTCCTACGCGCTTACTATCTCTATATGCTTTGGCGCAGCTTCGGTGCTGTACCTTTCCAAGAGACACTCTTCGAGCCTCCCTATGTATGCCGTCAGCTGTCTCCCGATGAGGTTTATGCTCAGATCATCAAGGACGTAGATGGTTCTATCGAGAATTTCACAGATGCTGAGATGAATACCAATGATGGTGTTAATAATGGTCGTGCCAGCCTTGCTGCTGCCTATATGCTGAAGGCTCGTGTCGTAATGTATCAGAAGGATCAGTCTAAGTATCAGGAGGTCGCTAAGGGCTTGGCAGCCATCATCAAGAGCGGCAAGTTCTCTCTGATGTCCGATTATGAAGCTATGTGGCTGCAACCTAACGAGTTCTGCAGTGAGTCAATCTTCGAGGCAAACCTCTTGCCACTTACTAAGGACTGGGGTACATCATGGAACAGTGGTGGTACCAACCTGCCCTCATACATCTCTCCCAACGGTCTGGGTGGTGATTCTGGATTTGAAGGTGGATGGGGATTCGGTCCCGTACGTCCTGAGGCATACGATATGTTTGAGAATGGTGACCAGCGCCGTGATGCATCAATCCGTGACCTCCGTGGTGATGGTACCGGTGGTAATGTTGGTGACAAGAACACCACCGCATGGGGTGCCAGCTACGTGCTTCGCTTCCAGGATACTGGTCTCTGGCTGGGTAAGTATGCAGCCCGCACAAGCTATCACAAGCCCACAGGTACTGGCGACCTGAACTGGTGTAACAACCTCCGTATCTTCCGCTATGCTGAGACGCTGCTCGCCTATGCAGAGCTGACTCTTACCACTGGTGATGTGGATGGTGTAAGTGGTGTTGACTGTCTGAATCAGGTGCGCGATCGTGCATTTGGTGATCAGGATCACCGTGTACCTCTGACAATGGAGAATATCCAGAAGGAGAATCACCTGGAGTTCGTAGGTGAGGGACACCGCTACTATGACATCGTGCGCTGGGGAATCACCAACGTGCTGCACGTTGACAATGTTCCTGGTTTGAATACCTCTCGCGACTGGAAGGAAACTAATAAGTACGTTGCCATTCCACAGGCAGAGATCGATGCCACTAAGGGCACTGAGTTCGAACTGAAGCAGAATCCAGGTTATTAGTATTGAGTTTAAAGTTTATAGATTATAGATTAGAGATGATTATGAAAAAGATATTATTCAGTGTCATTGCAGCCGGTATGTTCGCTTTTGGGCTTACATCATGCAACCCAGTGGATAGCGATGACCACAGCTTAGGCGGTGCTCCCGTCAATTCTTCGGCACTCGCTATCAGTGCTAATGTCACAGCCGATGAGACTGGACAGAACAATGTGGTAGTTGTTACCAACGGTTCTCAGGCTCAGAGTGGCGTGCGCTACTACATCAGCCTCGACGGAAAAACGCTCATTGAGACTGCTGCTGGTAACTCTGTCACCCAGATCGTCAAGAAGAAGGGCGACTATACCGCTCAGCTCTATGCTTTCTCAGCCTGCGATCAGCAGATGATAACCACTTCTTACTCTATCGCAGAGAACTGGAAGGATCCCGAAGCCGGCGATGAGCCCGAGGGATGGATGGGCTTCACGGCAGGTACTAACCTGCTAGCAGACTGGCAGCCAGATTATAACTATTGGTTCTCACCCTCTGACTGGTCAGGTGGCTTGAATCCTAATATCGAAGGAAACCTGGCTGATGGTCTCAACTTTACCATCCCTGCAGGCACAGGTGGTGACCAGTGGCAGGCTCAGGTTCACATCGAGCACAATGGTCCTACTCTGAGTGCTGGCAAGAACTATGATTTCTCAATCGTGATTATCAGTCCTGTTGGAGGTATCAAGGCTACTGTGAAGCCTCAGATGGAAGGCGATGACAACACATTCTTCACTGATGCTCAGTATCCTCTCCATGAAGGTCTTAATACGATCGCTCTGAGCAATAAGGCTGGCTTCGATGGCCCCTTCAAGATTGCCCTCGACTTTGCTGGTGCACCTGTAGGCGCTGAGTTTACCGTTAAGCGCGCATATCTGACAGAGCACGATGATGCCAATATCGCACCATTCGACTATAACGACAGCAAGAACCTGCTGAAGGATCAGCCCTTCGGAGCCGACTTCCGCTTCTGGTTTGCTGATGGTGGATGGGGTCAGATTGCAGATCCTGAGCACGAAGGCGATTCTCCCGCTCTGTTCTCACTCACTATCCCCAGTGGTATGGGTGGCGACCAGTGGCAGGGTCAGGTACATATCCCATTCGACAATGTGAAACTGAGCGCTGGTAAGAAGTACAACTTCTCTATCGTGGTAATGGCCGACCAGAATGTTCCTGGTCTTACCGTGAAGCCTCAGGACGATGCCGACGACAACACATTCCTTTCTGCTGATCGTCACGCTGTGGCTGCAAATGTTCCTACAGCGATCGTCTTCACTGATCGTGACGGCTTCGATGGCAAGTTCCGCCTCTGCCTCGACTTCGGTGGTACACCTGCTGGTACACATGTCAATATCATCGGTATGTATCTTGCAGAACAGTAAACAATGATTATAGGGTGAGCACCCTTGCCTGTGGTGCTCACCCTTCTTTATACAAAGATAGTTGATATGCTAAGGTTTTTTCTCACATCAGGGTGTCTGGCAGTCATGCTTCATGTTGCAGCTCAGACGAGTGCTCCCTTGACCACTACCCACGAACCCTCAGGATTCGTACCTGAAGGCTATGTGCTCGACTGGAGCGACGAGTTTGATAGCGGGAATACATTGAACAGCGACGACTGGACTCACGAGATGAAGAGCAAGGGCTGGGTGAACAACGAATTGCAGTATTATGTGAATCACACCACCCCTGGGGGCAACCTTGTGACAGAGGTGAAGGATGATGCTCTGATCATTCGCTGTATCAAGGAGGGCAATAAGGTCTTCTCTGGTCGTGTCTATGCCAAAGTCAAGAGAGGCTGGACCTATGGCTACATCGAAGGACGCATCAAGCTGCCGAAAGGAAAGGGCACATGGCCAGCCTTCTGGATGATGCCTGTAAACTTCAGATCGTGGCCTGCTGATGGCGAGATCGACATTATGGAGGAAGTGGGCTATCATCCCAACTACGTATCGTCGAGCCTTCATGCCAATGCCCATGTTCATTCAAATGGCACTCAGGTAACCCACGAGATGCTCTGTGAGGGAGCAGAAGACGACTATCACGTCTATGGTATCGAATGGACGGCAGATAGAATCACAACCTATGTCGACGGCCAATTGCAGCTCGATTATGCTAATCGTGGCTTAGGTCGTGATGACTGGCCCTATGACGCTCCTTTCTATATCATCCTCAATCTTGCCTGGGGTGGCGACTGGGGTGGTGCAAAGGGTGTCGATGAGGGTGCGCTGCCCGCAGAGATGCTGGTCGATTATGTCCGGGTATATCAGAAGTCAGGCACTACAGCCATCAGCACGCCTGCGCCTGTAGCTGCCGCTAAAGCTGATGACCACTATTATGATCTAAGTGGACGCCTGATCCCCAAGCCCCTACAGCGTGGTGCATATATTCATAATCATAAAATATACCTACAGCGATGAGGAATTATATCTTATCCTTAACCATATTCCTGTTGGCAGCCTGTACAGGCAGCTCTGAGCAGGCGCCTTCAGGCTTTGTCACCCTACAAGGTGCTGACCTTATTCAGCCTAATGGTGAAAAATTGTTTATTCAGGGAACGAACCTCGGTAACTGGCTGAACCCCGAGGGCTACATGTTCGGCTTTGGTCGCACGAACTCGGCTTGGATGATTGATCTGCTCTTCAAGGAGGCTGTGGGTCCTGAGGCTACAGCCGAGTTCTGGCGACTGTTCAAGGACAACTATGTCACTCGCGCCGACATCGATTTTATTGCTTCTCAGGGAGCAAACACCATCCGTCTGCCTTTCAATTATAAGCTCTTCACTGATGAGGACTATATGGGACAGACAGGTGCGAAAGACGGTTATGAGCGCATTGATAGCGTCGTTAGCTGGTGTCGCGCCAACAATCTTTATCTCATTCTCGATATGCACGACTGCCCAGGTGGACAGACGGGTGATAATATCGACGATAGCTACGGCTATCCTTGGATCTATGAGAGTGAATCCTCACAACAGCTGTTCTGCCAGATATGGAGTGAGATAGCTGATCGCTATAAGAACGAGACGACCATTCTTGGCTACGAACTGATGAACGAACCCATTGCCCATTATTTCGAGAATAAGGATTCGCTTTACCAGATGCTGCAGCCCCTCTATAAGCGTTGCGTGAAGAGCATCCGCGAGGTCGATCAAAACCATATCATCCTTTTGGGTGGTGCCCACTGGAACAGTTTCTTCTGGATGCTCGACGATGCCAGCTACGACGACAAGTTGATGTACACTTGCCATCGCTATGGCGGACCTGCCACCAAGGAGGCGATTACTCATTACATCAATTTCCGCGACTCTATCAATCGTCCTATGTATATGGGCGAGTTCGGACATAACACGATGGAGTGGCAGAGCGATTTCGTCAAGGTGCTGAAGGATGTCAATATCGGCTACACCTTCTGGCCCTATAAGAAGGTCGATAGCTCCTGTATGGTGGGCATCCAGCGTCCTGAGGGATGGGACAGCATCGTCGTGAAATATTCTGAGACCTCACGTAACACGTATCAGGAATGGCGCGAAGCACGTCCTGACCAATCTATGTTCCGCCAGCTGCTCAAGCAGTTTGCTGAGAACAGCCGCTTTGAAAACTGTACCCCTCAGACGGACTACATCCAGAGTATGGGGTTGAAATAAGTACTCTTATAATAAAGTCATAAGTTATGAAACAAATACTCATGTCTGCCATCCTTTTCAGTGCTTCTGCATCAGTTGAGGCACAAAACATGCCCGTATATCTCGATGAGAGCAAACCAGTAGAGCAGCGCATTGACGATGCCCTGAGTCGCATGACACTCGACGAGAAGATTGCCGTCATCCATGCGCAGAGTAAATTCTGCAGTCCTGGCGTCAAGCGCTTGGGATTCCCTGATTTCTGGACGGACGACGGACCTCACGGTGTGCGCCCCGATGTGCTCTGGGACGAGTGGGAGCAGGCAGGACAGACCAACGACTCCTGCGTGGCTTTCCCTGCGCTCACTTGTCTGGCAGCTACGTGGAATCCCCAGATGGCACGTCTTTACGGTGAGAGTCTGGGCGAGGAAGCCTTGTATCGCGGCAAGGGTATGATCCTGGGTCCTGGCGTGAACATCTATCGCACGCCTCTTGGAGGCCGCAACTTCGAGTATATGGGCGAGGATCCTTGGCTGGCATCGCGCATGGTGGTGCCTTATATCCAGGGACTCCAGTCTAAGGGCGTCGCTGCTTGTGTGAAGCACTATGCCCTGAACAACGACGAGGAGTATCGTCATCAGGTGAATGTCGTTATCAGCGATCGTGCGCTCCACGAGATCTATCTGCCAGCTTTCAGGGCAGCAGTCACCGAGGCTGGAACCTGGGGCATCATGGGTGCCTACAATCTTTATAAGAACCAACACAATTGCCACAATGATATACTGCTGAACCAGATTCTGAAGCGCGACTGGAAATACGACGGCGTCGTCGTTTCCGACTGGGGAGGATGCCACAATACGGAAGAGGCCATCAAGAACGGACTCGATCTGGAGTTTGGCTCTTGGACTGACGGATTGACGATGGGTGCCACGAATGCCTACGACAATTATTTCATGGCATTGCCTTATAAGCGACTGATTCAGGAAGGCAAGTACACTACGAAGGAACTCGACGAGAAGGTACGCCGCATCCTGCGCTTGTTCTATCGTACGACGATGAAGCGCGAGAAGCCCTTTGGCTTCCTCTGCTCTGAGAGTCACTACGACGCAGCCCTGAAGATTGCCCAGGAAGGTATCGTGCTGTTGAAGAACGAGCGCAACCTGCTCCCCCTCGATCTTTCCAAGAGCAAGCGTATCCTCGTGGTAGGCGAGAATGCCATTAAGATGATGACCGTAGGCGGAGGCTCTTCTTCGCTGAAGGTTCAGAAGGAGATCCAGCCTCTCGACGGACTGGCAGCCCAGTGTGCCAAGTTTGGTGTGCAGTGTGATTACGCACGTGGCTATGTCGGCGATACGGTACAGAGCTATAACGGCGTGACGGTAGGTCGTAGCATCGCCGAGACCCGCAGCTCAGAAGAACTGTTGGCTGAGGCTGTTGAGAAGGCCAAGGGTGCCGATTATGTGATTGTGTTCGGTGGTCTGAACAAGAGCAACTATCAGGACTGTGAGGGCCACGATCGCCAGCAGTATGGCTTGCCTTATGCTCAGGATCAGCTGTTAGAGGCACTTGCAAAGGTCAATAAGAACCTGGTCTATGTGAATATCTCTGGTAACGGTGTGGCTATGCCTTGGGTCAAGAGCGTACCGGCTATCTTGCAGGGATGGTTCATCGGCTCTGAGGCAGGCGAGGCATTGGCTTCTGTCCTCGTGGGCGATGCCAATCCTTCAGGCAAGCTCCCCTTCACGTGGTATCAGCGCCTTGATGATTGTGGCGCACATGCCTTGAACGCCTTCCCTGGTGTCTGGCGCGACGACTATAAGATTATCGACGAGGAGTATAAAGAGGGTATCTACGTTGGCTATCGCTGGACTGACAAGCAGAAGATCCGTCCACTTTTCGCCTTCGGACATGGTCTTAGCTATACCACCTTCAAGCTGGGTAAGCTCATGGCCGATAAGCAGCAGCTGTCTGCTGGTGGTCAGATCTCCTTTACGGTCAATGTCACCAATACGGGTAGCCGTGCCGGTAGCGAGACTGTTCAGCTCTACATCAGCGACAAGCAGTGCTCTGTAGATCGCCCCGTGAAAGAGCTGAAAGCTTTCCAGAAAGTCTTCCTCCAGCCAGGCGAGAGTCGGGATGTCACGCTGACCATCGGTTGCGATGCCCTCAGCTTCTATAACGAGGCAAAGGGTGAGTGGACTGCCGAACCAGGTGCTTTTGAGGCACTTGTGGGAACGGCTTCCGATAATCTGACGGGCAAGATTTCTTTCGAATTGCAATAAATTCCATTTTTAGTGATAAGTAATGTTAGTTAATAGTTGTAGTTAGTAAAAAGTTGTTACCTTTCGAAGGACGAGTGCGTGATGTATTCGTCCTTTTTCATTTTTATGTGTTATTATTTGGTTTGTATCGTTATTTTGCTTACCTTTGCACCGAAACTAGCTTTTTATGAAGAAATTGCAACTATTACTCTGGGCTTTGCTGGCGGTATTGCCTCTGAATGCGAAAGGTGATGATTTGCAGGCTATCTATAAACAGATAGATGATGCAATAGACCACTCGCCGGAATACGTGGCTGAATACGAGAAACAGATAGAGGTGAAACGCCTGCAATACGTCAAGGCGTCGGCTCCTGAAGAGAAATATCAGCTGGCATTCCAGCTATATGAGTCCTACAAGTCATTTATGAACGATTCTGCCCTTTACTATATCGACGAGGCAGAACAGTGGGCAGTGCGTCTCGATCAGCCTGATCGTGTCGGTAACTGCCGTGTGCTCAGAGCCTTCCAATGCTCTACCGTAGGCTATTACAGTGAGGCGCTTACCTTCCTGAAATCAGTCAATAAGAACCAGCTCGACAGCGTGGGCCTGAGAAACTATTACATGACACAGATGCATGTCTACGGCGAGTTGGGCTATTACTCGAAGATTCTTTCCATGCAGAGTGGATACTATCAGAACCGTTCGCTTTATCGCGACTCGCTCTTTGCGATTGCCAGTCACGACAGCCCTGATTATTATATGAACAGGATCTATCAGCTGCAGGAGCAGAACCGCATGGCGGAAGCGCGCGAAATCTGCGACAAATGGCTTCGGCAGGTTACGCCCGAGAGCCGTGATTATGCCATCGTCTGCTATTACCGCTGGATGAGCAGCGAGACGGCCGAGGAAAAGCAGTATTGGCTGGCGCAGTCGGCTCTTAGCGATATTCGTCACGCCGTGATGGATCAGGCGTCGCTCCTGCAGTTGGCTGATATCCTGAACAATGAAGGCCATTTGGAGCGCTCGTATAAGTATATCCGTTTCACATGGGACTGCAACAACCGCTTCAACACCCGCATGCGCTCCTGGCAGATTACGCCCATCTTGAATGTCATCGAGAACAACTATCAGAAGGCCGTCGACCATAACACGAAAGTGCTTTGGACGTCAGTCGTGGTGGTGAGCGTCTTGGCCTTGCTGCTTCTGGGAGTGCTCTTGTTCCTCCATCGCAGGAATCGACAGCTCGATGCCGCCCGTCAGGCACTGAAGACCTCGAATGATGAACTTGAGGGCGCCAATCGTATGCTGGCTACACAGACGGAAGAGCTCTCGACGCTCAACACCCAACTCTCGGCGCTCAATGCCCAACTCTCGGAGAGCAATCAGGTGAAGGAAGAGTATATCGGGCGCTTCATGAGCCTCTGCTCGCAATATATCGACAAACTCGACGATTACCGCAAGATGGTGAATAAGAAGATGAAGAACAAGGAACTGGAAGAGCTCTATCGCCTCTCGAAATCATCGGAGCTGAAAGAGCGTGAGCTCGACGAGCTGCTGCAGAACTTCGACTCCGTGTTCTTGCACCTTTACCCCAATTTCGTCGATGAGTTCAATGCCCTCTTGCAGCCCGAGCTGCGATTCCAAAAGAAGGACGACAACCGTCTGGTCACCGAAATCCGCATCTTTGCCCTCATCCGTCTGGGCATCGAGGACTCTTCGAAGATTGCCGAGTTCCTCCACTACAGCGTGAACACCATCTACAACTATCGTGCCCGCATCAAGAACGGAGCCCTCGACAATCGCGAGAGCTTCGAGCGGCGTGTGAAGATGCTGGGGCGCGTACAGTGATGGTCAGGCACCAGGGAATTTCGACTGCAGATACTGCTGGAAAGTCTCGCGGTATGCTTCTGTGACGCGGATAATCTCTGCCGAAGTGCCTTCCTCCCCGATATAGATACAGTCGTTACGGTCTACCTTGCGGATCTTGTCGAGCGCCACGATATACGAGCGGTTCACGCGCATGAAGAGCTGCTGGGGCAGCATGTCCTCCACCGCTTTCATCGTCAGGTGCGTTATCAGGGCCTTCCGCTCGCCTTCGAGGTAGAACATCACGTAATCCTTCATACCACAGACATAGATAATCCTCTCGAGCGCCACCTGCCGGTATTCACCGTCGACTTTTAAGAAGATAGTTTGTGGAATGTGGAATGTGGAATGTGGAATGAGATTACCTTGCTGCGAATTGTCCATAGCAGAACAATTCTCATTCCACATTCCACCTTCCACATTCCTCGAAAAGAACCCCTTCGCCTTCTCCACTGCGGCGAGGAACTTGTTATAGCGGATGGGCTTCAGCAGGAAGTCGAGCGCGCTCACCTCGTAGCTCTCAAAGGCATACTCCTTGAAGGCGGTGGTAAAGATCACCTTCGTCCCCTCAGGCAGCATGTGGGCCAGCTCCATCCCGTTGAGGTCGGGCATCTGGATATCGAGGAAGAGCAGCTGCGGCCGCTTCTCCCTGATGGCATTGATTGCTTCTACGGAGTCGGTATACGATCCTAGCAACTCCAGATCAGGGGTCTTGGCTACAAACGACTCCAGCAGTTTCACCGCCAGCGGCTCGTCATCGACGATCATACAACTCAAGCTCATCTTTAATCTTTAATGTTTAATGTAACCCTGACGTGGTAGATGTCATCCTCAAGCCACTGCTGCCACGAGTAGTGGTCGGCATACATCAGGTCGAGTCGGCGGCGGGTGTTCTCAATGCCAATGCCCGAGCCACTGCGGTCAGCGTCGTCCTTGGGATAATTCGTGTTGTCGCAGGCGAAGACGATACTGCCGTCTTCTTGTTCCAGATGGATGTCGATCATCGAACTCCGACTGCTGCTCACGCCGTGCTTGAAGGCGTTCTCGATGAGCGAGATGAAGAGCAGCGGCGCAATCTCCACATCCTGCGCGATGTCGAAGGTGGTCTTCACCTCCGTCTTCTCGTTGCAGCGCAGCTTCATCAGCGAGATATAGTTGCGCATGAATTCCACCTCTCCGCTGATGGGCACTGTCTTCTTGTTGGTCTCGTACATCGCATAGCGCAATAGGTCTGAGAGCTGTGCGATGGCATCCTGAGCGGCATCGGGGTCGATCTGCGTGAGGCTCGAGATGTTGTTCAGCGTATTGAAGAGGAAGTGGGGGTTAATCTGATTCTTCAGCCAGGCGAGCTCTGCCTCCGTGTGCTTGGCTTGTTCGTCCTTCAGCTGCTGACGTATCTGGCGGGTGCGTATGAAGTGGCGGATGCCGATGGCGATCGCTGCCACGATGCAGTTGAGCAGAAAGAACATAAACATGCCACCGAAGAAACCGATCCACATGTTAGTAGTCATCTCGGGCATATTGGGGATGCTGTTACGATGGAACCATAGCATGAAGAACTTGCTGTTGAACAATGGAATCGCAATCAGATTACACAGGGCGAAGATCAGGTAGCGCATCCGGTTGCTCAGTTTGTTGTAAAGGCGGAAAGCACGGGCTTCCTTTTCATCCGCGAAGAACAGGATAGGGCCGAACAGGTAGAAGTTCGCGAAATAGATCAGGAACGGCGACAGCAGCAGGTCAAACACGACATTGAATGATGTCTTGGCAGCTCCTGCGTCCTGCGTGCTGAGCCATGTGGCCATTGGGAGGGCCAGGATGATGATGGCCCACACGGCAATCTGCACCAGCCACAGCGAAAGGTGTCTTCCCCCCATTGCCTCATAAAGATCTTTCAAGAATTCCTTCATACGACTGCAAAATTACGAATTAACGATTAAACTACCAAATATATTCCTTGATATTTTTACTGCACATTGCCCACGTTGTTGATTACCTCGCCCTGCGACTGCTGCTCGATGAAGTCGTTCTCCACGCGGCTGGTGTGCTGCTTGGCCTTCACTTTCGAGTTACCGAAGGTGTAGCTGACGGTGAGTGTCACGCCGTAGATGGGCACCTTGACGCTTGAGCGGCTCACGAAGTCCTTGCCGCGATTCTCGCTCTCGATATTCAGCTTGCCACCTTTGTTCAGTCCGACGATTCCCTGCACGCCAATGGTGAGCTTGTCTTTCAGCAGCGACTTCGAGAGGGTAGCGGTGAGTATGTTGAATCCACCGCTCCATCCCTGCAGGGTATAGCTCTTGGTCGATGTGATGGCAAAGGCGCTGAGCTTCAGGTCCCAGGGCAGCGTCTGCTGCAGTCCTACCATCGCGTTGGCTGTCCATCCGCTGTTGCTCTGTGCGAGCGCGTCGCTGCTCAGGTCGGTATAGTTCACGCCGCCGTTGAAGAAGATTCGTGTGTCCTTAGTCAGCAGGTAGTTCACGTAGCCGTTCAGTCCCGTCTGGTGGCGCTTCACGATGTTGCCGTAAGTCGTGTTGAGCAGGTTCTCAGCGTCGTAGAAACTGTACTGCGAGATGGCGTTGTCCACGAAGTTGTGGTGCAGGTTCAGGTTCACCATCAGTTTTGGTGTGTAGAGGTTGTAGACGAGCGACAGGTTGTGGTTCTTCTCCACGTCGAGCTCAGGGTTACCGTAGCTGATGGCGATGGGGTTCGTCTTGTCTACGTAGGGGTTCAGGTAGCTGATACCGGGGCGCGAGATGCGCATGTTGTAGGTCAGTCCGAGGTTAGAGCCTTGCGAGAGTGTGAACTGCAGACTGGCAGAAGGCACGAGGCTGCCGTAGTTCTTCTTGAAGTCCTCGCCGTTGCCCAGGTGATACTCCACGTCCTGCCAGGTATGCTCGTAGCGCACGCCAGCCTTCACGCCCACCTTGTTGAAGTTGCCAGCATACTCGCCGTAGCCAGCCAGGATCGAGTTCTTATACTCATAGTCGCTGCTCGTGCTGGGGTCGTAGACGTCCTTCAGATAGTATTTCGAGTCGGCGGTGGCGTCGTGCAGCTGCAGCTTGCCTCCGAGGCTCAGCGTCTGTCCCTTGCTTAGGGGCATCGTGTAGTCCAGCTGGAAGGTGTGGCTTGTCGTTTTGTTCTTATTGTCCGAGTAGCGGTTAGTCAGATCCATCAGCGTCGACTGTGTATTGAAGTTGTTGGTCATCTCCGTCTTGGTGGGGTTGTAGCTCAGCTGATAGGTCAGCGCCAGCGACTGCGTGTGATCCTGATTGAAGAATCGCTGGTAGTCCAGGCTTCCGTTGAACGAGGTGCGCGAGTTCTTCATGTCCGTCGTGCTGCCGTAGCTGAATCCGGTGCCTTGTCCGTTGTTGATGGTGGTCATCGAGGTACCGTTTGTCTTCATCGACATCGAGTTCACCTGCGCCGTGAGGTTCAGCACGTTCATCGAGTCTATCTGATAGCCGAGCGTCAGACTTCCCATGGTGAACGGCGTCTTCAGGTCGTTGTCCGACGTCAGCAGCTGGCTGTTGCCGTTGTCCTGCAGCTGTTCGGTCTCGGTGATGGTGTTGCCTGGCTTGTTATACGAGGTCATCACGTTGGCGCTGTACGAGAACTTGCCCTGCTGTCCGTTCAGGAACACGCTTGCGCCGAGCTGCTTGTTGCCCGCCGAAGCGCGTACCGTTCCGTTGTAGCCGTTCATGCTCTGCGCGCTCTGTCCGTTCTGCTTGTTCATGACGATGTTCAGCACGCCCGCAGCGCCCTCGGCATCATATTTCGCACCGGGATTGGTCAGCACCTCGATGCTCTTCACGGCAGTGGCCGGCATACTCTTGAACACCATCGAGGGGTTCGACGAGAACATCATGTTAGGCATGCCGTCCACATAGACTTTGAAGGATGACGAGCCGTTCACGGTGATGTTATCCTGTCCGTCAACGGTCACCATCGGCACCTTGCGCAGCATGTCGAGCACGGTGTTCGACTTCGAGTCCTCGTCCTCAGCCACGTTGTAGGTCATCTTGTCGACATCCATCTTCACCAGCGGCTTCTGGGCAACGATCTCCACGCCCTTCAGCATCGTGGCGTTCTCCTTAATATATAGGGTACCCATGTCGAGCGGGTTCTCCTGTCCGAGCGTGACGGTCTGCTTCAGATCCTCCTTGCCGATGCTGCTGAACACGATGTCGAAGCGCCCCTTGCCCTTCACCTCCTGCTTGAACTCACCGTTCTCGTTGGTCAGGAACATGGCGACGGGCTTCTCCGTCTTGCCCGCCTTGAACACGCGTACGGTGGCAAAGGGCTCAGCCTCTCCCAGCGTCTCGTCCATCAACACGCCCTTCACCGTCGTCTGGGCCATCATCACCTGTGATGTCATCATCATCACCATCATCACGAAAAAAACTCTAACCTGTTTCATATATTTGTTCTTTTGTTTTTATTATCTAAAAAACGACGCTGCAAAGGTATGATGATTTCCCTCTCGTTCAAAATGGATTTCGACGACTTCCTGGATTTTTTTCGACGAATTTCCCTCTGGGGTCAGGCCCCAAGTTGCAAAAAGGTAAAGGGACTCGCCGATCGTGATGATGGGAGATGACAATATGTCTATCCTTAAATAATTGTAAATCTTCACTTAAAAGTGAAATTCACAAGAGATTTTTATTATTTTTGCAACGAGATTGAGAACTAAAAACACTATAGTATGAAAGAAACTGTTTTAAAGACAATTGAGCAGAACGATAATGTCTGCCTTTATTCAATCTGTTTTGATGGGAGCAAACTGAGTGAGTACGAGAAGTTTTTGAGCGAGTTCAAAGACAATGCTACTTACAACAGAGACTTCAACATCATCCTTCTCGCGCTCTCAAAAATTATCGACAAGGGAGCACTGGAGCGTTTTTTCCGAATTGAGGGCAAGATGAGTGACAATGTTGGTGCTCTCGCCATAGATTCCAGATCGTTGCGCCTGTACTGTCTGAGAATATCCGACCAGATACTCATTCTAGGCAACGGAGGAGTGAAGACAACAAGGACGTATGAAGATGATCCGAAACTTCTTGGCTATGTGACAGACTTGCAGTCTTTTGACAAAGCATTGCTTGAAGCGCAACGCAGGGGAAAGGTCAGGATAGAGAAGAACGTGATAACGGACATTGAGAGCGCGACTTTCTCTATTTAGGAACACATATAATTTCTAGAAAGATGGTAACAAACGAGTTGTTCAGACAATGCCTTTCAAACATACCAGAAGAGCAGAGAGCCGAGTTTGAGCTTTCCTACGGAATAGCAGAGAGGCTTGATGCAGTTCTGAGGGAGAAGGGCATAACGCAGCATGAACTGGCAAAGAGACTGGGAAAGCGTGACTCCGAGGTGTCGAAATGGCTAACTGGCAGGCACAATTTCACCACGGGCACTATTGCCAGAATAGAGACGGCTATCGGCAGCAGACTTGTTGTCGTTGTTAAGTGAGGGCGACAATTCATTCTCTCTGGGGCCAGACCCTAAGTTGCAAAAAAATAGAGGCGCACCCCATTCGGATGCCCCTCTATTTTTACCTTTTTACTTTTTTACCTTTTCCTACATTCCCATGCAGGACGTAGCGCCGAGTGCGGTTAGGATGGCAGACGCCACAGATGCGATGATCTGCACAACCCATTTCAATGTTTCTTTCTTTGTCATACGCGTTTCTTTTTTCACGGATTTTCACTGCTTTTTATTCAGCCGTGTCTCTCAAAGAGAGCCGTGTGAATCCGTGCCTAATTAATGTTTCGTTCCTCGATTAAGGCGCAGCCCCCGGGTCTGGCGCCAAAGTACAGTCGCGAGCGACTTTACTTTGGGGCCTGACCCCAGAGTGCACCCCTCGATTAAGGCTCGTTAGTTGGACCGTCGCCATCGTTATTGGTAGGACCGTCGCCCGAGTCGTTACCACCCTGAGAATTACCACCTGAGTTAGAACCACCGCCGATGGCCTCGGCCTTGGCAGCTGCGATCTCGGCAGCAGCCTTGTCAGTCCAGCCCAACTTGGCCACCTTGTTCAGCTCCTCACGAGTGTACTCACCAGTAGCCTGTGCCAGGAGCTTCAGGCTCTGCACGACAGCACCCGTCTTGTCGTTCTTGCCGATGGTGCCGATGCTGGCAGAGATGGTCTTGTCGGTCTCAGGATCATACAGCTTGGCACAGCCGTTGCCGATCA
>ONKL01000017.1 GCA_900318395.1 uncultured Prevotella sp. | reverse complement strand
AGGTGAAGGCACGACCGCCATCAAGGACCTCACCCCAACCCTCTCCGAAGGCGACGGAGAATGGTATACCCTTCAAGGCCAGAGAGTTGCTAAGCCTGGCAAGGGCGTCTACATCAAGAATGGTAAAAAGGTCGTGATAAAATAGACAGGTACCGATATTATAATAATAAATCCCGAATCGTTTGCTCGTTTCGGGATTTTTGTGTACTTTTGCACCAGATTAAATAAAAAGAAATACGATTTCGTCATGCTCGTGTCGCTGAAAGTCAGTGCATCTTGGCGTTTTTGCGCTTCTTTGTTCGATAATGGTCACCCTGTTATTTCTTCAGGGTGTCCCCCTTCTGTAAATCATTTTTTTCATATTTTGGTTACCACATTTTTTATTATAATGGTCTTATGAAGCGTATATTTTTTTTAGTGACCCTTGTATTCATGTTTTCGACAAGTTTTTGGGCTCAGTCAGGGATGACAGATACGCAGATTCTGCAATATGTCATCCAACAGAAGAAACTAGGCAGGCCAGAATCTGAAATTGCTACTGAACTGCTCAAGCAAGGTGCAACGCTAGCTCAAATCCAACAGATGCGTCAGAAGTATAGCCAACAATTGGACAAGGTCAGTATGGGCGGTGTTGTTGACAAGGCTATCGGAGATGCCTCAAGTAGGATGCGCAAGAATAATGCACCGCTGCGTGAGATTGAAGAGAACGATCAAATATATAGCAAAAGGTTACAAAACCGCTCCCCAGGATGGCTTTATGATAATAGCCTGGATTCCAGAATGGATTATATAACAGATGATACTCTCTATTTTGCACCAACAGCTGAGAAGAAAAAGAAAGTATTCGGTCGTGACATCTTCAATAATAAGTATCTGACTTTTGAACCACAGATGAACATAGCGACACCTCAGAACTATGTGCTTGGTCCTGGTGATCAGTTGGTTATTGATATATATGGCAATACACAGCAGAGTGAGATTTTGACGATTAGCCCAGATGGTGAAGTTACTGTGCCGAATGTGGGACCCATACAGGTGAGCGGTCTGACAGTTTCAGCTGCCCAAAGTCGTATTCGTGGTAAAATGGGAAAGTTTTATACGGATTCCGATATCAAGGTGACTGTTGGTCAGACTCGTACTATCATTGTCAATGTCATGGGCGAGGTAATGGCACCTGGAACTTATACATTGAGTGCCTTCTCTACAGTCTTCAACGCACTTTATATGGCTGGCGGTATAAGCGATTTAGGAACGTTGAGGAATGTAAAGGTAATCCGAAATGGTCGACAGATCTCTGTAGTAGATATCTATGAATTCATCCTCAACGGTCGTCTGTCTGGTAATGTGCGTCTGCAAGACAATGATGTTGTTCAGGTTGGTGCTTATGAATGTATTGTAGATATTTCTGGTCGAGTGAAGCGCCCGATGGCTTATGAGATGCGTAAGACAGAAAGCCTCGCCACGTTATTAAAATATAGTGGAGGTTTTACTGGTGATGCCTACAAGAAACTTATTCGTGTACTTCGGAAGAGCGAAGACCTTAAAAGTGTATATAATGTTGAAGAATTCGAGTTAAGCGATTTTAAGATGGACGATGGCGACTCTGTAATTGTTGACTCTATAATCAATCGTTATAAGAACATGGTAGAGGTAAGGGGTGCTGTTTATCGCCCTGGGATGTATCATCTCGGAGGAAAAATCAGTAGTGTACGCTCGCTGATAGAATATGCAAGTGGATTGTCAGAAGAAGCCATGACTGCTCGTGCTGTTATCAGACGGGTTAAGCCTAATCGTACTCATGAAGTCGTTCCCATAGATCTTGATGGCATCATGAATGGTATCGCTGCAGACGTTCCTTTACAGAATGAAGATGTTCTTTTCGTTCCTACGTTGGCAGAACATCAGAATCTCCGCACACTGACTATTGACGGAGAAGTTATTTGTCCAGGAACCTATGAGTATTCAGACAAAATGGCGATTGAAGATTTGGTTCTGATGGCTGGAGGTCTTACTGATGACGCTTCGATGGTGAAAATCGATGTGTCACGGCGGATTATCGATCCTGATGCCAGAGAGGCAGGCTTGGAAGTTGCCAGAACTTTCAGTATGGAATTAAATCCTAACTATGCCATTGCCCCTGAGAATCATTTTATTTTAGAGCCTTATGACATCGTACATGTCAGGAAGAGTCCTGTTGCACAGAATAGTATTAATGTCAATGTTGAAGGGGAAGTGGCATTCCAGGGCGTTTATTCGATGGAAAAGAAAAATCAGCGTCTCTCTGATGTCATCCATTCTGCCGGTGGCTTGGTTGATGGATCGTATGCCCGTGGTGCCAGATTATTGCGTAAGATGACAGATGACGAGAAAGCCCGCATGCAGGCTGTTATCAAGATGGCTCGTCAGAGTGCCGACGGGAAAGATTCTATCAATCTTGATAAAATTGCAGTTTCAGACACCTACACGGTAGGAATTCATTTAGATGAAGCCCTTGAGCACCCGGGAGCCAGTCAGGATATTGAGTTGGTGGATGGGGATCGCCTGATTGTACCGCGATTCAATCATACAGTCAGGATCAGCGGAGATGTTAACGCGCCAAACACTGTCGCTTTTGAGGAAGGGAAAAATTACAAGTACTATGTGAAGCAGGCTGGCGGCTTTGGTAATCGTGCTAAAAAGGGGCATACCTACATTGTCTATCAGAATGGTACCATGTCTTTAGCTAAAGAGGGCAAGATAGAGCCTGGTTGCGAAGTGGTTGTTCCGACGAAGGCTCACCGTGATCCTCAGACTGTCTCTCAGTGGCTTGGAATAGGTACGAGTGCAGCATCGCTTGCCACTATGTTTGCTACAATTGCCAATTTATTCAAGTAAAAACAATATGCAATGATGGATAAACATACAAGAGAAAGGCAATTACCAAATATAGATTATAAAAAAATCTATAAAATTATCGTGAAGCATAAGGGCAGCTACTTTGTTGTCCTTCCTGTCGTTTTTTTGTTGACTGCCTTCTACACCTTGTCGTTACCCAATTATTATAATTGTACGGTAAAGCTAAGTCCCGAACTCTCAAGTACTAGGTCAAACAGTAGTTTGACTTCGTTGGCAAGTAGTCTGGGAATTGACATAGGGTCGGCATTAAGTAGTACTTCTGACGCACTGCGCCCAGCATTATATCCGGAACTGATGGCATCAGTTGAATTCAAAGTCGACTTGCTGGAGATGAAAGTAAAGCCAAAGGACAGTGAATCAGAACTTACTTATTATGACTACCTCAAGGATGTTCAGAAACGTCCATGGTGGTCATCTGTTATAAGTGTGCTTTTCGGGCAGTCCTCAGAAGATTCTGATACACTCAACCCTCATCGTATGACAAAGAGACAAGCTGCGATTGCCAAATCAGTTGGGAATAAGGTGTCGTGCTCTGTCAATAAGAGAACGAGTGTTATTACTATCAGCGTCAATGATTATGATCCAGAAGTCTGTACAACTATTGCAGACTCTGCCATGATGTTGTTACAGAGGTATATTACAAATTATCGTACCCGTAAAGCTCGAGTAGATTTGGAATATAATAAGAAAATGTATGATGACGCAAAGGGTAAGTATGAGAAAGCATGCAGGGATTATGCAGAGTATGTTGATGCCAACATGAATTCATTCTTGGAGGAAGTCCGTCAGAAGCGTTCGGCCAAAGAGACGGAGATACAACTTCAGCGTACCATCTATCAGCAAGTTTCCACCCGATTGAAACAAGCAGAAATGAAGGTTCAGGAGGATACCCCCGCCTTTGCTGTTATTCAGGCTTCAACAGTCCCTGTCAAGAAAGCAGGACCAAGGCGTACGCTAATCTGTCTTATGGCTTTACTCTTGGCTTTTCTTGCGGCCTCTGTATATGTATTCCGCAAGGAAAGCTCCATTAATATCACCTTTGGCTCTAATATTTAACTATTTAGCTTTATAGAAATGAAAGAAATCACAGTTGCAGATTCCCGGAAACTGATGGTGGATATTTTGAATGATGTAACCAGTTTCTGTGATTCTCATCATCTGAAGTATTATCTGGGATATGGAACATTGATTGGTGCTATCCGACATAAAGGGTTTATACCTTGGGATGACGATATTGATATACAAATGCCAAGACAGGATTATGAAGAATTTATCTGTCTATACAGACAATCGGGTAAGTATTCATTATTAACACCGTATGATCAAGAGTGCTATTTCATGTGGACTAAAGTTTATAATCCAGATACTGTTAGAAAAGAGAATTATGTGGATTATAAGAAATTTAAGTTAATAGGCGTAGATATAGATATATTCCCAATGGATGGACAACCCGAAGACTGGAAAGATTATAAAAAGGTTACAGATAAGCGCCTTATGTTGCATTGGTTTATAGTGCGTGGTGTGATGCCTTTATCTGGACTTAGTGTAAAAGAGTTCCTGGTATCTGCTTTATGTCATATGTTTAATCCGAGAAAGTTAATAGATAAATACCTCAAGAGTTCTGTTGTTTTGCCATATCAGGATTCAAAATATGTTGGTTTCTCTAATTGTTTTGGCCATTATCGTGACAGACATCGTAGAGAGGTGTTCGAAAAACGAGTGAAAGTTCAATTTGAAAATGGGGAATACTGGGCACCTGCCGGTTACGATGAATACTTAAGAAATATATATGGAGATTATATGCAATTACCACCAGTAGAACAACGGAAAACTACCCATAGAAGCACGGACTATTGGAAGGAATAGTGAGGGGTATTCATATATTCTGAGATGTCTTTTTTATATGTCGACAACATCACGCGTAATAAAAAACACAGGCTTCTTGTATGTTAAGATGGGGGTAACGATTCTCGTGTCGTTATACACATTGAGATTGTTGTTGGCTTCGCTTGGTGCTGCGGATTATGGCATCTTTACCATTATCGGAGGTGCCATAGCCATGTTAGGTTTCCTTAATTCTACAATGGCCAATGCAACTCAGCGTTTCATGTCATACGCAGAAGGAGGAGGTGATCTTGAACAGAAGAAAAAGATATTCAATATAAGTTTAATACTACATGTTTTTATATCTCTCCTTACCTGTCTACTATTATTTTTTGTCTCTGTGCCCTTATTCAATGGTATTTTGAATATACAACCAGAAAGGATATATGCTGCTAAGATTGTTTATTTTTGTCTTACATTCAGCACCATGTTGACCATTATCAACACTCCTTACGATGCAGTAATAAATGCCCATGAGAATATGCTATATTATTCTGTTATAGGTGTATTTGAGTCTCTTCTGAAACTCTTAATTGCCATATATTGCGTATATACACTATATGACAAGCTGATTGTCTATGGCTTACTGATGGCGATTGTTCCTTTGATTACGCTGACAATCATGAAGGTGTACTGTCATCGACATTACGAAGAGTGTGTTATTGCACCTTGCAGATACTGGGATGGCGTTCTGGTCAAACGAATCGCTACTTTCTCGGGGTGGAATTTTATGACAGCTATCTCAAGTCTGTTTACATTCCAAGGTATGGGCTTAGTGCTCAATCATTTTTATGGAACAATCCTCAATGCAGCTCATGGTATAGCTCTGCAAGTGAATAGCCAGTTATCACAGTTCTCTGTGAACATGATGAAAGCCTTAAATCCTGTTATCGTTAAGAATGCCGGAGCAGGAAATTATGACATGATGAACAAGGCAACCATAGAAGGTTGTAAGTTTTCTACTTATATCATGCTTTTCTTTGCCGTCCCACTGATTATCGAGATGCCATACGTGTTAAAGATTTGGTTAGTTGAAGTTCCTGATTGGACAGTTTTGTTCTGCATCTTGCAAATTGTAGTAGGAGTTATCTGCCAAATGACGGGAAGTGCATCTTCGGCTATTTATGCTCAGGGTAACATTAAATGGTATGCCATATATAAAAGCCTCATGAATTTGTTGCCAGTAATCATTGCTTACTTTAGCTTTGCTTTTGGTTGCGCTCCTTATTGGCTCTATGTGCCGATGGTTGTTGTATGGGGTATAGGTGGCGATATCGTCATTGTGAGATATGCTCAAAAACTATGCGGCATTTCCATTCTATTATTTGTCAAACGTGTATTAGCTCCAGTCTTAGGTGCTTCGCTAATGATGCTGTTGATGGGATGGTCATCGAAGTTCTTTGTAGAAGAAAGTTATCTGAGGCTTATATCATGCTGTCTTTTGACAACAGTCGGATTGCTGGTCTCTCTTCTCACGTTTGGTATGTCCAATGATGAACGTTTAAGGGTTATGAAGATGCTAAGGAGGTAGTACTATGTTTTTTTATCTATCTCTATTCCTTTTGTTTGTTGCTATATATAAATGGGCAGAATTAGACGGTAGGTGGTGGGCTCTTCTTATTGCTATACTGATTCCCGCGTTGTTTGAAGGTTTGAGGGATGATGTCGTGGGAAGAGATATGCTTGGCTATGGAGGAAACTGGTTTTTCCTTATGGACGAGAACGAGGAACTATCGAGTATGCTTGAATTTGCACAGACTCCAGAATATGCCTATCATCTGCTGATTAGTTTATGCAAAAAGATATCGCAGAACATTCATCTGTTTATGACCGCATGTGCATTGATAAAAATGTCTGCGGTTACTCTTTTTGCCTATAGAATGCGGGAACAATTATCCTCGGTTCTATTTCTTTTCAGCTATTATTGCTTCTTTTACGTTCTCGGTTTCTCGATGATGAGACAGGGAATTGCAGTTGCGATATGTATATACTCTTTGGTTTATTATATGAGAAATGAAATATGGCGGTTTCTTCTAATGGTTGTCATAGCATTTCTCTTTCATAATTCAGCCGTTCTGATGCTATTGCTGATTCCTCTGTATTACATAAGGAATCTGAGTTACAAATATGTCATTATTTTAGGAAGTATTGCCTTTGTCTATTTTTCTGTTGAGATCTTGTTCGAATTAGTACTAATGACACCTCTGTTCAAGAGTGAGATGGCAGATTTGTATATCGACAGTGGCGTGCCATCGGCAAAATCAAATTTGTTCATATCGTCAGTTTTTTTGTGCTATGGGGCTTATCAGTATTTTTTTGAGGACGAGGAAGCCAACGAGAATACATACATGCTGATTGTCACATCAGCTGTGACATTGATGTTCCTGCTGCTATCTTCATATATTGAGGTGGCATTCCGAATGTCTTACTATATGTATATTGTATCTTTAACAATCGTCCTTACGTTTGTTTTTGATTCTGAGCGATATAGATGCATCAAGGAATGTGCATTTATTGCCTTGTTCCTCCTGTTTTTCTATATAGAGTGTGCTCATGGTCTTGCTGATGCACTTGATTACACATCAAATATCTTGGATATAACGTAGTATTGCTAATTATTAATGAAAAGATTAATAGTTTGCTGGGTTTTTACTTGCAGTCTCCTGATCGGAATCAAAGCACAAGTGTTTGATAGGATAGAGTGTGATACTGCTGCCAGATGGAGTCCATCGACGAATATCGTAGTGTCTGACGGATTCTGGAAACATTGGTTTGTACAGATTGGACTGGATATGACGTTACAGAATCCGTATGGATATGACTTTTCAAAGGTTTTTCCCAATGGAAAGTCTTTTGGACTTGATTTGGCTGTAGGTAAATGGTTTACCAGTCAAGTTGGAGTCAGGGGAAAGTTCAATTGGGAGAATAAGTTACCGTTGTTGGAGAATGGACATGCCAATTGGTTGGCACCGTTTGACCAGCCTGGTGAGAACCGCAGGAAGGGAGGATATATTGCGCTATATGGTGATGTGCTGATGAATCTGCATCATTTCTTTGGAAATTATAAATCGGATAGGAAGTGGAATGCGAGTCTTTATCCGAGGATTGGAGTTAACTATAATTTTGGTGTATCGAAGGGATCGTTATTAGCGGGTGTAGGTATGCTGAACACCTATAGGATTAATGCCCGCTGGAGTGTATACGGCGATGTGGCTTATATTATGACGGGTAGTGGTTTCGTTGGTACTGAAAAGGTAGAAAGAACAGGAACTGGATCGAATAGTAATGGCTATTTGACGATTGGTTTAGGCGCACAGATGGAGTTGGGGAATACACACAGAGGACAATCTCTCCGTGATTCTCATAGATCCTTAAAGGTAGGTGTTCTCTCGAATGGGATTTGGGACAATTGGTATGTACAGGCAGGACTGGATATGAGCTTGATGAATCCATATGGGTGCAATTTCGGGAAGGTGATACCGAAGGGAATGACATTTGGATTAAATGGGGCGATGGGAAAATGGTTCACACCAGAGTTTGGATTGAGAGGTCGTGTGCAGTGGGAGAATGGACTCATTCCAAATAATGGTCTGGAGTGGTTGCCACCGGCTGACGATCCTAAACAGAATTACAAAAGTGGTGGACTGGCCACTGTGGCCATTGACGCGATGCTGAACCTAACAAATGTAGTGAAGGCTTATAATTCAGAACGGAAATGGCATACATCAGGGTATGTTCGCGCTGGTATCATCACACAGTTTGTAGAGGGGTCTGGCTCGCCACTGCTTGGCGTGGGATTGGAAGAGACATATCGGCTGAACAGCAGGTGGAGCCTTTTTGGAGCAGTGGGATATCAGGTGTCAACTAGCGAAGGTCTGGGCTACGGGATGACAGGTATGGAGGTGTCGGCTGGAAGCAATGGATTCTTTGATATCGACTTTGGCACTTGCTTGGATTTAGGTATGAATAAGTTCTATCGCGATTATGAGTCGAAACGGAAAGCCTATGCTTCCAAAACTGCAGCAAAAGGTCATAATTGGCCGAGATTTGTGATTAACACTATCGCGTCGGTTGGTGTGGCGTACGCTGGTAAGACTGTGCTGAAGTCGTTGATTAATGAAGAAAGACCAGACAATTCGGATCATAAGTCGTTCCCTTCTGGGCATGCTGCTATGGCATTCGCCGCTGCGAGGTCGATTGATAAAGAGTTCAGCTGTGAGAGCGTTTGGATTCCTATTGCTGCATATTCCGCTGCAACAGTTGTTGGTGTTCAGAGAGTGGTTAGAGACAGGCATCATTGGTATGATGTGGTGGCAGGTGCAGGATTAGGGCTTGGTGCTGCTGAGCTTACATGGTGGCTCAGCGACAAGTTGTTTAAGAATGAGAATGTGCTTGTAGGATGCAGTGAAGATGCTGTTGATGTAGCGATTTGTTTTTGATATGATGATTACTAATTTAGAAGAGTTGCATAGCTGTCTTTCTACGGATGCTCTTCATTATGAGAAACGCACATCGGGTCGTCTGAAACGCATCCGAAATTCCCTGGGTGTTGATCCTATCAGCAACCAGAAGAACATCTGGAATTATATCAAGACTTTGCGTTATGTGGAATTCTATACGAACCGTCACAAAACATGGGAAATTCCTTTGTTGATATATTATAGGTGTAAGTTGAACAGACTGGCTTACAAGACAGGTTTCCAGATTCCTCCAAATGTAGTAGGACCTGGGCTGACAATATGGCATTGGGGGACTATTATTATAAATGAACGAACCAGAATAGGCAAGAACGTTGTTTTGAATCCTTTGGTTGTAATAGGGCATAAGACTCCAGGAGGCGGGTGCCCTATCATTGGCGATGATTGTTTTATCGGATGCGGAGCCAAAATATTTGGTGATATTCGTATTGGTAATCATGTGACAATAGCTCCTAATGCAGTGGTAGTCAAAAACGTACCAGATGGTATGACTGTAGGCGGTATACCTGCGAAATCTCTCAAGTAACGATGAAAATATTGCAGATCAATCATACATATAGAAATGGTGGTAGTACTGGGCGTATTGCCTATGATCTTCTGTTGACACAAAGGATGAAGGGGATAGATGGCTTTGTCGTCTATGGTTATCCTGATGGTGAGGGGGGCGATGCTTATTCCTTATGCTTGCAGAGAAACATATTTAGGAGAAAAATCAATATTTTGCGTACTCGTTTGTTTGGTGCTCATGGCTTTTATAATGAACATGAAACCATTGTACTGATACATAAGATTGAGGAACTGAATCCGAACATTATCCATTTACACAATATCCATAATCACTATGTCCATGTTGGTCGTTTGTTTGATTATATTAAGATGCATCATATACCCGTTGTATGGACATTACATGACTGTTGGCCATTTACGGGGCATTGTGCTTATTTCGATTATTCTAATTGTGAAAAGTGGAAAACTATTTGTCATGACTGTTCACAACTAAAGGAGTATCCCCCTACTTGGTTTTTTGACAGGACATCCAGGAACTATAGAGATAAGAGGGAGGCTTTTTGTGGCGTAGAGAATCTTACACTGGTTACTCCTTCTAAGTGGCTAGCAGATATGACTTGTGATTCGTTTCTAGGTGAATATCCTGTAGAAGTGATAAATAATGGTGTGGATACACAAAGTTTTTTTCCTCAGAATGAAAAGCTGAAGAGGCGTATAGATATAGAAGGTAAAAAGATGCTACTTGCCGTGGCTTCAAAATTTGAAAGGCGCAAGGGCATAGAGTTTTTGCTGCAGTTGCCACATTTGTTATGTGATGATGAGGCACTTGTGCTCGTTGGTCTTGACGAAAGGCAAAAAAGAATATTTGCGAATGAAGGGTGCATAGCAATGGGAAGAACCAATAATATTGAAGAACTTGTTGCGTTTTATTCTGCCGCAGACGTATTTATTAATCCTACATTAGAAGATAATTTCCCAACTACCAATATCGAAGCTTTGGCGTGTGGAACTCCTGTCGTTACTTTTAATACTGGTGGTTCTGTGGAATCGGTATTAGATGGAGAAGATATTAAAAGTGATAATGGAATAATCTATTCCTCTGTTGGAGCAGTTGTACCAAAAAGTGATTTGCCGTCAATGCTTAGAGCCGTTCGTGAAATAATAGCCAAAGGAAAAGCTGCTTATAGTACGGCTTGTCGAGAGAAGGCCGAGGAACGGTATGACAAGAATAAACAATATATGAAATATATCGAGTTATATAACAAGGTATGTGCCAAATAATAAAATGAGCTTGAGGATATCAGTTGTCACAATAGCGTATAATTGTGAGAACGAAATAGAGGATACCATAAGGAGCGTTATCAATCAGTCTTATCAGAATAAGGAATATATCATCATAGACGGAGCCTCTACAGATAAGACGATGTCTGTTGTATGCCAGTATCAGAATAAGATAGATGTTGTCGTTTCAGAGCCTGACAAAGGAAGGAGTGATGCTTTTAATAAAGGTATCCAGAGAGCTACGGGCGATTACATAGTCATGATGAATGCAGGAGACTTGATGACTGAGGATGCCCTTGAGAAGTTTGTCAATAACTTTGAGGGAGGATATGATGTGATAAAGGGCAACACCATTCGCTGGAATCCAGATACAGATGTTTGTTTTCGGGAAAAGCCAGTCATCAATTATCCCTCTATTCCTTTTAATTTCTTGGTAAGCCATCAGTCTACTTATATTTCCAAGGAAGCTTACAAAAAGTATGGTGACTATCTGGCAGACTTTCAAGTCGTCATGGATTTTGAATTGATGTTACGTTTCACTCGTTTGGGAGCACGATTTCATTCTTTAGATGAGGATTTGGCCATTTTCCGTATGGGAGGTATTTCTCAGACATCCAAGAGACGCAGATACAAGGAGATGAAAGAGGCAATGCTACTTAATGGAAGAAATCCTGTAGAAACTTTTATTTTTATGACATATGTACACTTACGAACATGGACAAGAATCCTTCTAAATAGATTTAATCCTGACTTGAAAAACAGATTTGTTGGAAGTTCTGTAAATCCTGTATGAATAATGATGAGCACGCATGGATACATAGCCAAAAATATAATGATGTCTTTTTGAAATTCTTATATGCATATTCTTCATATTTCTAAATACTATTACCCTTATATCGGTGGAGTAGAAAATATTTGTAGATATATAGTCGAAGGCTTACCTCAGCATCAAGTGGCTGTGGTGTGTTTTAATGAAGGAAGGGAAGACCAGTTTGAGGAGATAAATGGAATAACTGTTTATAGGGTTGGGACGTGGATCAATATTTCTCGCCAGGCTTTATCTTTTGCTTATTTCCTTATCTTAAGACGTGTGATAAATGACTTTAAACCAGACATCATTCATTTTCATTGGGCCAATCCATTTCCTGCAGCTGTTTTGCTGTCACTTATTCCTAAGAATGTCAAACTAATCATTCATTGGCATATGGATATCATCAAGCAGCGGAACATTTATCGGATGATAAAGCCGATAGAGACGTGGCTGCTGAAACGTGCAAATCTGGTGGCAGTTACCAGTCCGCAGTATCAGGAAGGATCAAAACCCTTGCAGCCATTTAAGGACAAGGTGCGAGTAGTTCCAAATGGCATTGATATCTCTTTGCTTAAGATACCCCGTAGAGAAGATGTTGACGCTATTAAGGAGAAATATGGAGGTAAGAAGATCGTGTTTTTTGTTGGCAGGCATATCTTTTATAAGGGTTTGGACTATTTGCTTGAGGCTGAGAAACATATCAAGTCTGATTGCGTGATAGTGATAGCAGGGGATGGTCCTTTGACTCAGCATCTGCAGGATTCATGCCAATCAAGGCGCGTGTTTTTTGTGGGAAGACTCAGTAATGACATGCTGAATAATTATTATTATGCGGCTTCAGTCTTTGCTTTTCCCTCGATTACGAAGAACGAGGCTTTTGGCATGGCACTTGCAGAAGCCATGTATTGCTATACGCCCGCTGTCACCTTTACCATTCGAGGCAGTGGGGTGAATTGGGTTAATCTTGATGGTGTCACAGGTATTGAGGCTCCTAATGGAGATGACAAGGCCTTTGCTGCTGCCATAGATCGCCTGCTGACTGATGAAGGTCTTGCCAAAATTTATGCTGAGGAAGCGCATCAGCGTGTGGCAACATTCTTCACAGTCGGAAAAATGATGGAGGAGATAGAGAAGTGCTATCAGGAATTGAATCTGTTATGAATTTTATTGAACTGTTACAGTTTTCTATGGGTGTCTTGGACAAAGTCCCGGAAACTTCTGATACAGATTGGGAGGAAATGCTAAGGACCGCTATTAAGCAGTCGCTGACAGGTGTGATATATAGTGGCATAGAAAAACTTCCTCTGTCACAGAGGCCTCCCAAGAATATCCGTCTTGGCTGGTATATGTTGGCCGAGAAAGTAAAGAAACGGAATCTTTGCCTCAATGAGTTGGCCGTCAAGCTAGTGAAGCAATATGCAACAGACGGTTTCCTGATCTGTATATTAAAGGGGCAGGGTAATGCATTGATGTATCCTAATCCGCTTTTACGTGTTTCTGGTGATATTGATATTTGGATAAGACCATTAGGAGAAGATGTCAGAGTGAAAACTATTCGCACAGCTGTCAATAAGTATGTGACAGATCATTATGCAAATCCTGTTATCAGATACTACCATGCAGAATATCATGTAGAGAAGATATCTGTTGAAGCTCATTATTTGCCCAGTATAATGAATAATCCATTGTATAATGCTCGTTTGCAACGATATTTCAGATGTCATTGGAATGAGCAATATAATCATTGGAAAAGTCTGCCAAATAATGTAGGTCAGATACCTGTACCGACAGATGATTTTAATGTAATTTTCCAGCTAAGTCATATGATGCACCACTATTTTGATGAGGGGATCGGCTTGCGGCAGATGATGGATTTTTGCTATCTGCTAAAGAAAATAGATGGAGGTAGATATAAAAAGGAAGAATTAAAGCAGACTCTCAATTATCTTGGTTTATGGAAGTTTGCTCGGGCAGTGATGTATATTATGGAGTATGTGTTTTTGCTTGAAAAAGACTATATGATTGCCCCTATAGATAAAAAACTAGGAGAGTCTTTGATGAAGGAGATAATTAAAGGTGGTAATTTCGGTAAGTTTTCAGGACTGACACAGCATAGCTCTGGATCAAAGTATATGCTGAAGAACTGTCGAAGTCTACGTCTTGCTGCGGATTACCCTGCTGAAGCGTTGTCAGAACCATTGTTCCGTACCTGGCATTTCTTCTGGAGACTTTTCAACAAGTAACATGGATAGACGAAACCATGAACTATGAATAGAAATACTCAGACTAATATTTTTATCATGTTTCTTATTGTAGTCGTTGATTTCATGATGGTCAACGCACTACTTTACTTCATGACAGAATATCATCCATGGTTTGCCCGATGGACTCCTATGAAAGTACGTATTTTGGTACTGTTAAGTAACATCGGCCTTGTTATCGGTGAATACGTCAATCCACCGATTATTCAAAAGCGTGCCATATCATCAGGGGATGTTGTCAAGCGAGTTCTGCAGCTTTCACTGTTGCAGGGATTCTTTGCCTTTTTCTTTATGAAGATGCTTTCTTTGGGGTTCGTTGGGGGAAGGTTTCAGGCTGTTTTCTGTATGTTGGAATTTGTTTCCATCTTGATATTGCGTTATTATGAACGTTTGGTTATAAAAAAATATCGTAGTGTGGGTGGCAATAGCCGTTTTGCTACATTTATAGGTGCAGATACCGAGTTGCTTAATGTCTACCACAGACTGACAGATGACATGACTATGGGTTATCGCATTATTGGCTATTATTCAGACGACAAAATGTCAAACGGTGTGAGTGACCATCGCCGTCAAGAGGATAAACTTAAAAAGTTGGGATCACTGCAATATTTCCTTGCCAATCTAGATAATCCAAAACAACTAGAGGTCTATGATGAATTGTATGTCTGCCTTTCCCGTCGAGAAAAGGATACAATCAAACTCTTGTCCAATTTCTGTGACAAGAATATGGTGAGGTTTTATTTGGTACCTGTGTCTGTTGAGACATTAGGCATTAACCTTAAACGAGAACAGATAGATGACATTGAAGTTTTTACGACCTTAGAGAATCCTCTACAAAATTCTATGAATAAAGTCGTAAAACGAATGTTTGATTTTGTGTTGTCTTTCTTTTCCCTGTTTTTCATTCTTCTTGCCTTTCCTTTGATATGGTTGATAATAAAGATTCAGAGTCCAGGTCCTGTGTTTTTTACACAAGAACGCACGGGCCAAGATGGAAAGTCTTTTAGAATATACAAGTTTCGTTCGATGTATATCAATCAATGTGCTGATCAGCTTCAAACTACTAGAGATGATCCAAGGAAGTTTCCTTTCGGCGATTTTATGCGAAAGACAAGTATCGACGAGCTTCCTCAGTTCTGGAATGTTTTAAAAGGGGATATGAGTATAGTGGGTCCAAGACCTCACATGCTGGCACATACAGAGATGTATTCTCATCTGATAAATAAATACATGGTTCGTCATTTTGTTAAGCCGGGTATCACAGGTTGGGCACAGGTAAATGGCTTCAGAGGTGAGACAAAAGAGCTCTGGCAAATGGAGGGTCGTATCAAACGAGATATATGGTATATGGAGAATTGGAGCATCTGGTTAGATATCCGTATTGTCTGGCTGACTTTACAATTGATGTTCAGACATGATTCACATGCATATTAATTATTTTAGTGTGTAGCGAAAAAAGTCATCTGAAAATTTTGTGGATTCAAATATTTTTTTTTATCTTTGCAATTGAATTCAATTAAACGTTTAATTTAATATTTAAGACAATGAAAAAGAATTATGTAACTCCAGAAATGGAAGAGTTTAAGTTTGAGATGCCTCAGTTGTTTGATGAGGGTGAAATTAACCCCGATCCTGAAGTTTTGGGAGGTTCTGGCACACCAAACGAATCTGGTGATTAAGCATTTTCGAACAACAGGTTTTCAAAAAGGTGTGCGTATTTTATATGTACACCTTTTTTATATTGACAACGGAATGATTTCATCACACATTTGACTGACTGTAGCGCGATGGGTAATGAAGATCATTGTCTTCTCTGGAAATCTGGTAAACAAACGATTATATAACAGTTGCTCTGTCTGCTCATCAAGTGAAGCACTGATTTCATCAAGTAGCAGGATGGATCCAGGTCTAAGCAACCCTCGGGCAATAGCTATTCGTTGAGCCTGGCCTTCGCTCAGTCCACTGCCACGTTCGCCTAGTTCTGTATCTATTCCTTCTGGCAGTTCAAATACAAAATCGGCTGCAGCTGTATGCAAAGCATCGTATATCTCTTCGTCTGTGGCATCAGGCTTTGCTAATTGCATATTAAAGCGAAGAGTTCCGCTTAACAATGTATTACCTTGTGGGACATAGACGAAATGTTCTCGTGTCTGTTCGCTGACTGCGATCCTGTCTTTGTCGCCATAAAGAGAAATATGTCCGCTTTGAGGTTCGATAAGAGCTAGCAGAAGTCTGAACAAGGTCGTTTTCCCAATACCGGTAGCTCCCATAATAGCAGTCTTGGAACTGGGTTCGAAAATATGGCTAAAGTGTTGTAGTATTATTCGGTCTCCCGTAGCATATTGGAAACTGATGTCCTCTATTTGAATACCAATACGCTGATCAGAGTCCACACCAAAGACCGATGGGATATTTGGCTTGGTAGAGTGACAAGAGCTTGTTGCCTTAGACTCAAGTTCTTGAAGTCTGTCAATGCTTGCTGTTGCATGCATTAATTGAGTAAACGTATTGAGCATTTGGAGAATCGGATGTTGGATTTGTCCCACCAATTGCAAGAAAGAAGTCATGACACCAAAGGTGATGAGACCGTTTCGCAATTGTATACCTCCCCAGACGAAAGCGAGCAAATAACCTAGCCCAAAAGCTGAACCAAAGGAGAATCGCATTATAGCGGTGAACTTTGCGCGATGCATGATATGGTCTTTCAATTGATTCTGCATCGTATTCAGGCGCCCAGTGACCCACTCTTCACTATTCAGTGACCTCAACACCGCATTCAGTTCCATTCCTTCCTGGATTTGCACTTGGATGCGACTCTCGTCATTTCGTATCTTCAACGTCATTTTCCTGAGCTTATTGGAGATAAACTTGCCAAAGATGATAACAAGAGGCGTTATGAGCAAGATGGCCCAAGCCAGAGTCTTGTCCATGGAATAAAGTAATAGGAAAGCACCCGACAGTTGGAATCCTGTTACAACCAATTCAGGAATGGAAGAAGTCGTGGATGCGCTGACCACCTCAATATCTTTGGCCATTCGTGAGGTAACATCGCCAGAATGCAATACCTGTTGATCAAAGAGTTGAGTAGAAAAGAGTTGAGAGAATAGTCTGAGGCGTATCTGGTTCGACTGATAGGTGTTGGCTATTGTAGTCATGTAGAAGTAAATCTGTCGTAGTATAACACCTCCAACGACTGTTGTCACCAGGATACAGATCATCCAGATAATATCTTGCGAAGTGCCAGTACGGATAGTGACGTCGATGAACATCTTGCTAAACCATACCATTAACAGGCCAAAGGCAACGCGACCTATGCCTATCACAATCCGCATCAAGGAATTCCATCGGATGCCTTTTGTGTTTTTACAGAACCAATAGATGTATCTCAACGCGTTCTATTCTTCAATCATATCCAGTTCTTGCCATTTGGCAATCATGGCTGATACATCTTTTCGGGCTTGTTCTTCACTGATATCATACGCCTTGCAGAGTGCAGACACAAGTGATTCGGTTGTAAAAACTCCGTCTTTTACAGCTTGTTGCCATAGAAAGGTTGCTGTCTCGTTGGTGACAAACATGTGTCCGAAATGGACATGTCCAAGTTGCTCTGAGCATACGACATTATCGCCACATACTTCACGCAGTACAAAACCTTCTTTAATCTTCATAATCTTCTATAAATACCTAATAAATATCTTCTGATAGGTAATAACCATAGCCAGCACTTGGCTCCTATCACCCGTTTTTTGCTATATAAATTTCGATAATGTCCCTTTGAATCTGCTACATGAGTTACTTTTGCCTTAACATCTTTGAAAAAACAGTGTTCAATCCCCGCCAGATTCCCATCGCCCATCAATGTGATTGAGTCTCCCTTGATGGATATGATGCGATGGACAACATACCTATAATCATCAACCCATGCCAGAACAACATCTCCAACGCTGATTTTGTCTGGCTTGACAAGAAGAATACTTTCTTTCCCACCTACGATAAAAGGAAGCATACTTTTCCCTTTGGCTGGAAGGGTCACGTCATGTCCTTCCTCTACTAAGCGAATCGCTTCCTCAATAATCGTGTTATCCTTCATAAGCTATTTCAGACTGGCATAATCTGGCCGCAGCTTCATCAGGAAGGCATTCTAGCAACCAAATCGGGGTTGCCTTGGCAATATGATTTTCTGATGCATGGAGACCATCTGCAATCGTTTTTATCCATCTCATGCTGGCGGCACTTCTTCTGATAACCATGTAAGCATCTATCCCTTTTACACGCTGGATCTTATTATACGGAGATTGCCTGAGTTTGACTATTCCGCCAAGAGGATAATTTACGTTACGATAGCATGGGGTCTTGCCACTCCAAGGAGAACCGTATACAAATACTTCCCCTTCATCGTTGATTCGTACCACAGGATTGTCATCATTGACTAACTCTGTCCCCTTAATATGCTGAAGCCATAATCGGGCATGCGTACTCTTTCCTGTACCACTTTTGCCTAGGAACATATACCCACGACCTTTGTAACTTATAACCGCAGAATGGAAAAACAACGTATTCAATGGAGCGGTTGCAAAAGCGAAAAGAGCCATTAAGCCATTATTTACAGAAAATTTGGTGGCTTTCCCAAAAAGATACAATGTGCCTAAAGAAAAATCCTCGGAACAAATGATCCAACTCTCTATTTGGTCTCCAAGATAAAATAGAAAAACGTGCTCTCTTTCTTTGGTGTGACCAAATACGATAAAGAATCCCTTATCGACTTGCCGATAATCTTCTGTAAAATCTTCAAACTTGACAGAGGTCTGGCATATAGAAAGTTTAAATACTTTAGGAAGAGCTTCTTCTGTTAGAAATGGTTCGTATTGCGACATACATTCAAACACCGTTTCCGGTGCTTGAATGGTGAAGCAATGCTCAGCAACAAGATAGCTTTTCTCCATATCTTAAATATAATAAGGTGTACGCTTACTTGTTCCTGAGTGCGGCGAGGCTTTCTTTGAGGGCAGCGATCTTTTCTTCGGAGTCGCTCTGCTTCTTGCGCTCGAGGGCAACGACGGCCTCGGGAGCATTGGCTACGAAACGCTCGTTGGAGAGCTTCTTCTTAACACCTGCCAGGAAACCTTCGAGGTGCTGCAACTGAGCCTCCATCTTCTGGATCTCGGCCTCTACGTCGATCATATCGCCTACAGGTACTGCAAACTCATCGGTACCTACCATGAAGGTTGATGCGGTGGCGTCCTTCTCGGCTACGATGTTGATAGCCTTCAGGTTGGCCATCTTGATGATGACACCATCAAATGCTGCATAGTCGTTCTTACCGACTACCTGCAACTCCAGCTGCTCCTTGGGGGCGATGTTCTTCTGGTTGCGAACCATGCGAACACCAGAAACAATCTGTTTCACATTCTCAATCTGAGCGATGAGCTCAGCATCTGCTGCAGTAGGAGAAGGGAGCTTCAGGCTGTCGCGCATGATGCTCTCACTCTCCTGGCGGTCATAGAGGTGCTGCCACAGCTCCTCAGTGATGAATGGCATAAACGGATGCAGCATCTTCAGCAGAATCTCAAAGAACTCAAGTGTCTTGTCGAATGTCTGCTTGTCAATAGGCTGAGGCTCACCATTGATATAGGCGGGCTTCACCATTTCGAGATACCAGCTTGAGAACTCATCCCAGAAGAGCTTATAGACAGCCATCAGTGCCTCGCTGATACGATACTTCTTGAAGAGATCGTCGATCTCGGCATTCGTCTCGCGCAGCTTGGCCTCGAACCATGCAGTAGCTGTCTTGCAGGCGTCGGGCTGCTCAGCATCAGCTACCTTCCAACCCTTTACCAGACGGAAGGCATTCCAGATCTTATTGTTGAAGTTACGTCCCTGTTCGCAGAGTGCCTCGTCGAAGAGGATATCGTTACCTGCAGGAGCAGAGAGCATCATACCCATACGCACACCATCGGCACCGAACTTCTCGATGAGCTCGATAGGATCAGGCGAGTTGCCGAGCGACTTCGACATCTTACGACCCAGCTTGTCGCGAACGATACCCGTGAAGTATACATTCCTGAAAGGCATGTCGCCGATATACTCATAGCCAGCCATGATCATACGTGCTACCCAGAAGAAGATGATGTCAGGACCTGTAACCAAGTCGGCGGTGGGGTAGTAGTACTTAATCTCCTCGTTGCCAGGATTGTTGATACCATCGAACAGAGAGATGGGCCAGAGCCAAGAAGAGAACCATGTGTCGAGGGCGTCCTCGTCCTGACGCAGGTCGGCATCTGTGATCGCAGGATTCTTCTGCTGAGCCAGTTGAAGCGCCTGCTCGCGTGTCTCGGCTACTACGAAGTCGCCTTCCTCATTATAGTAGTATGCAGGAATACGGTGTCCCCACCACAACTGACGCGAGATGCACCAGTCCTGAATATTCTCGAGCCAGTTCTTGTAAGTGTTCTTATACTTGGCAGGATAGAACTTCAGTTCGTCGTTCATCACTGGTGGCAGAGCGATATCTGCGAAATGCTTCATTGAGAGGAACCACTGCATGGAGAGACGTGGCTCGATGGCGGTGTCAGGGTTACGCTCTGAGTAGCCCACCTTATTAATATAGTCCTCGATACGCTCCATCAGTCCAGCCTCCTGCAGATCCTTCGAAATCTGCTTGCGGCAGACCATACGGTCCATACCTACATAGATAGGACTCTGCTCTGAGATTGTTCCATCGGGATTGAAGATGTCGATGGTCTCCAGATTGTGAGTCTTGCCCAGCATATAGTCGTTGGTGTCGTGAGCAGGTGTTACCTTCAAGCAACCTGTACCGAATTCGATATCCACATAGCGGTCCTCGATGACAGGAATCACGCGGTTCACGAGCGGCACAATCACCTTACGACCCTTCAGCCACTGGTTCTTGGGATCCTTGGGGTTGATACACATCGCGGTATCACCCATGATGGTCTCAGGACGAGTGGTGGCTACTACGGCGTAATAGCCCTTCTCATCCTTATGGATGATATTACCCTCGGCCTTCAGCGCCTCCTCATTGTCGAGGGCAGTGAGACCGTCAACGTAATATTTCAGATGGAACAGATGGCTCTGCTCTTCTTTGTAGATGACCTCCTCGGTAGAAAGAGCGGTGAGCGCCTTGGGATCCCAGTTCACCATGCGGAGTCCGCGATAGATGAGTCCCTTGTTGTAAAGGTCAACGAAGACCTTGATGACACTCTGCGAGCGCTTCTCGTCCATGGTGAAGGCGGTGCGGTCCCAGTCGCAGCTGGCACCCAGGCGGCGCAACTGCTTCAGGATGATACCGCCATGCTCGTGAGTCCAGTCCCAGGCATGCTCAAGGAACTGCTCGCGTGTCAGGTCGTGCTTCTTGATACCCTGCTCAGCGAGTTTCTTCACCACCTTTGCCTCAGTAGCGATAGAGGCATGGTCTGTACCAGGCACCCAGAGTGCATTCTTACCCTCCATGCGGGCACGGCGCACCAGGATATCCTGAATGGTGTTGTTGAGCATGTGTCCCATGTGGAGCACACCTGTCACATTGGGGGGCGGAATGACGATTGTGTAGGGTTCACGTCCGTCGGGTTTGCTGGCGAAGAGTTTGTTGTCAAGCCAGTACTGATACCATTTCGATTCGACCTCTTTTGGGTCGTATTTGCTTGCAAGTTCCATATTTATGTTTAATAATTTTCAAAAATCGCTGCAAAATTAGTAAAAATCCACCGAAAAGTATTATCTTTGCCCCAATAATTTCAAATTTATGCATACAAAAGAGGAAAAAATGCAGGCTTTCGGGCGTTTTCTTGACGTTTTAGATGCGTTAAGAGCCAATTGTCCTTGGGACAAGAAACAGACGAACGAGAGTCTGAGACCCAATACGATAGAAGAGACTTACGAGCTCTGCGACGCCTTGATCAAAAACGACATTCACGATATCTGTAAGGAGTTGGGCGATGTGTTGCTCCATATCTGCTTCTACGCGAAGATTGCGGAGGAGAAGGAGCAGTTCGATATGGCTGATGTCTGTGATGCGCTGACGAAGAAGATGATCACCCGTCATCCGCACGTCTATCATCCCTCGCAGATCAATGCTGTCGATCCCAAGCCGTTGCCCTATGTACCGGAGGAAGTGGAAAGTGAGGAAGTGGAAAGTGAGGAAATGAAAAGTGAGAAAGTGACGACTGTCAGTCAGGTGCTCGAGAACTGGGAGCAGATCAAACTCAAGGAGAAAGATGGCAATAAGAGCGTCCTCTCAGGTGTGCCTGAGGCGCTGCCGTCACTGATTAAGGCCTATCGCATACAGGATAAAGCCCGCAATGTGGGCTTCGACTGGGAGGATCGTCAGGATGTCTGGAAAAAGGTGCGCGAGGAATTGGGTGAGCTCGAGGCGGAGTTGAACAAAGAAGATAAGGAACGCTCTACCGAGGAACTTGGCGATTTCTTGTTCAGTGTGATTAATGCTGCGCGTCTCTACAAACTCAATCCTGATAATGCCCTTGAGAAGACGAATCGTAAGTTTATCAACCGCTTCAACTACATTGAGGCCCACAGCATCAAGGTGGGCAAGCCCCTGAAGGATATGACGCTGGGCGAGATGGATGCCCTCTGGGAAGAAGCAAAAAGAAATGAAAGGTGAAAAGTTAAATGATATGAGAAAAACTCTGTTTATCGGAATGATGGCTGCTGGCATCATGATGCTGGGCAGCTGTGGTGGAGGCAAGTCACGACAGGTGGTATACGAAGACGAACCAGACTCTGCTGATGTAGAGAATTCCGTGGCTCGCGACAAGACGATCTATGGTCTCTGCGGACCTGGGACCGCGATGAATTCGTTGGAGGTGCTTACCGACAGTGGCGATACGCTTAATTTGAGACTCACCACTGCCCAGGAAACGGGCCAGGTCTTTGGTGGCCTTCAGAGCGGCGACCGTCTGGCTGTGTTGGCCAATGCCTCGAAGACGGAGGCATTAAGGGTTATCAATCTCAACTCGCTGTTGGGCGATTGGGTGATGCCCGATCCTCTTGACGGTAGTGCCGAGGTGGGTATCCGTATCAAGGAAGGCGGTGTTGCCGAGAGCATCGAGATGACTAATATCCTGTATCGCACTTGGAAGATCTACAACGGTAATCTTGAGATTCTCTCTGTGCGCGAAGGTGGTGGCGATGAAGAAGAACTCAACCTCTACCAGCTTCTTATCCTCGGTCCCGACACCTTGGCCTATAAGACTATCGGCAAGTTGCGCGATGAGGAGGAGACTTTCGAGTACAACCGTTGGAAACCCAAGCCAGAGATCGACCTCAGAGGCTTGGAACTCGAGGAGTCGCAAGACGAGTTTAATAAGATCTAGTGCCGAGTGGATCCGTTTAAGGTATATATCCTAGGGTGTGGAAGTGCGCTTCCCACCCTCCGCCATAACGCATCGTCGCAGATCATCGAGGTGCGTCAGAAGATTCTGATGCTCGACTGTGCCGAGGGTACGCAGATGCAGTTACGCAAGTGCAGGGTGCGTTTCACTAAACTGGGGCATGTATTCATCACCCACCTGCATGGCGACCATTGCTTCGGACTCATCGGCATGATCTCCACCTTCGGACTTGTGGGGCGCATTGCCACCCTCCACGTTCATGGACCAGCGGCACTGGGACCAGAACTCGAACATCAGATCCAGTTCTATACCCACGACCTGGGCTTCAGTGTCGAGTTCCATCCTGTCGACACCACGCAGCGACAGGTGGTCTACGAGGATCGTAGCATCACTGTCGAGAGCATTCCCCTGCAGCATCGTGTGCCCTGCTGTGGCTATCTCATCAGTGAGAAGCCTACCCGCAGACCCGAGGATGTGTTGCGCAGCTATGCCTATATCAGCGATACGAAGTATCTGCCACATTTGGCAGAAGAACTCAAGGGCGTCTCTTCACTCTATCACGAGAGTACCTATGGCGAGGATCGTCTGCCCTCAGCCGAGAAGTACTGCCACTCTACAGCCCGTCAGGCGGCTTTGGTGGCGCGCGAGGCTGGGGTAGGGAAGCTTCTGCTGGGGCACTACAGCTCGCGCTACGATGACGAACAGGTGTTGCTCAATGAGGCTAAGGAAGTGTTCGAAAACTCGTTTTTGACTAACGAAATGGACGTTTTCGACGTCTGAACGCAACAAAAATGCGATTTTTAAGCAGAAAATTTTGCATTTTCACATTTATTTCATATCTTTGCAGCAGTTATTGATGCTTATGACAAGAAGATTGCACATATTCGTCGCTGGACTATTGATGTCGCTGATGATGCCGCTGTCGGCATTCGCGGCTTCGATTTCCTATGCTAATGGCATCCTGAGTGTCACTGGTGCAGAGGGTGAAGTCCTCGAGGTGGTCTCGCTGACGGGTAAGCGTGTGATGGAGGAGCGTATCAGTAGTCCTGCTCAGCAGATTGAACTGAATATTCCCAAGGGCTGCTACATCGTGAAGGTAGGCGATGTAGTGCGCAAGGTTTCCGTACGATGATGGATTCGAAGACGCAACGTGCTGCCTTCGAGAAGATGGTACACCAGTATAGTGAACAACTGTATTGGATGATTCGTCGCATGGTCCTCTCTCATGAGGATGCCAACGACCTGCTTCAGAATACTTTCCTGAAAGCCTGGAACGCTTTCGACACCTTTCATGGCGATGCCAAGGAGTCGACCTGGCTCTCGCGTATAGCCATCAATGAGTGCATCGATTTCCTGCGCCGCAGCAAACAGCGCCCAGTGGCTACTTCCGACGAGATGAGTGTGGCCCGTACGCTGATGGCCGATTCCTATTTCGATGGTTCCGAGGCTGAGGCACTGCTGCAGGAGGCTGTGGCCTCGTTGCCCGATGTCCAGCGCACAGTCTTCCAACTCCGTTATTTCGAAGATATGAAGTATGCCGATATGAGTCGTCTGCTCAACACCTCCGAAGGTGCCCTCAAGGCCTCCTATCATATCGCTGTGAAGAAAATTGCAGCATTTTTTAAGGCGCGCGATTAAACTATTCGAATCAACATACGTCAGATAAACAAATGAATGAAGAAAAGTACATAGAAGAAAGAGTAGGCCGTCGCAATCCCTACAAGGTTCCCGAGGGCTATTTCGATGCGTTTACGTCTCAGTTGATGCAGCAGCTCCCCGAGCGCCCCGTCAAGGCCAGCCAGGTGCGCATGCGTCGACCTCTTTATCTGGCAGCAGCCTGTCTCGCGGCGCTGCTCATCTCTGGTGTCGCCTGGATGTTCTTCTCTCAGCCCGAGGCCCAGTCTCAGGCGCCAGTCCAGATAGCTGCCCAGCAGGAGTCTGTGGAGGAATCCATCGATGAGGCTGCCGATTATATGATGCTCGACAATCATGAAATCTATGCATTGTTGTCAGAAAATTAATAGTCCTCATGAAGCAGATCATCCTCATCACCCTATTCCTGTTCTCCCTGACTTCAGCCAGTGCTGAAGAGCAGCAGAAGTTCTCGCCAGAGAAGTTCCAGGCCGATCTCGAGCAGTTCATCACTCAGGAGGCTGGCCTTACTGCCGACGAGGCTGCCAAGTTCTTCCCCCTCTATCGCGAGATGCAGAGCAAGCAGCGCGTCATCTATAAGCAGATGAAGGAGCTGGGCAAGAACAAGCCTGCCGACGAGAAAGCCTGTCGCAAGGCAGTGGAGAAGCGCGATGAACTCGAACTCGAGCAGAAACGCATCTGCCAGAGTTATCATCAGAAGTTCTTCAACGTGTTGTCAGCCTCGAAGGTCTACGATGTCATCAAGGCCGAGAACCGCTTCCACCGCAAGGCCATCCGCCATTGGGAGCAGCATAAGAAGAAGTAAATACCAATACAATCAAGATAATTTCGATCCCTCTGTCTGTTTCGGGCAGAGGGATTCTATTTCGCATTTCTCGCAGTGGGGCTTCCGCGATGTGCACACGTATCTGCCGTGCAGCAACAGCCAGTGGTGGGCATCGGGGATGTCCTCTTTGGGGATATACTTCACCAGTTCCTGCTCCACCTTGTAGGGCGTATTGGCGCGTCGCGACACGAGTCCCAGCCTGTGGGCCACGCGATACACGTGGGTATCGACAGCCAGCGCCGACTCTCCGAAGGCAACACTCCTGATCACGTTGGCTGTCTTCCTGCCGACACCAGGCAGATCCAGCAGGGCGTTCATGTCTGAAGGCACCTCCCCTTCATGGCGCTCCACGAGTGCCCTCGCCATCTTCACCAGATGCTCGGCCTTCGCATTGGGGTACGACACGCTGCGGATATATTCCAGCACGTCCTCTGGTTCTGCCTGCGCCATCGTCTTGGCGTCAGGGAAGTGGGCAAACAGGGCAGGCGTCACCTGATTGATGCGTTTGTCCGTACACTGTGCACTCAGTATCACGGCTACCAGCAGCTGAAACACGCTGCCAAACTCCAGTTCCGTTGTCACGTGTGGCATCTGCGCCTTGAAGTGCGCCAGAATCCTTGCAAATCGTTCTTCTTTTTTCATCTTGCTGCAAAGATAGTCAAAAATACAAAATTATCTCAATTTTTCACTTTTCACTTTCCACTTTTCACTTTTTTTTGTATCTTTGTGCGCAAATCGAGTAACTATAATTATTTTTATGCGCTTATGAAACCAATCAAATTTTTGAAGTGTGTGGTAAGAGGTATTCTGCCTTTTTACCTTTTTACCTTTCTACCCTTATCTGCCAGCGCCCAGAAACTGCCTGTGTGGCAGGATCCGGGGGTGAATCAGCAGAACCGTGAGCCGCGACATGCCCACTTCTTCGCCTTCGAGTCACCCGAGAAGGCCGTGGGCGACAAGAGCGGCTCTGCACGATTCCTCTCGATGGAGGGCATGTGGAAATTCTGTTTCGTGAAGAACCATCAGGATGCACCCAAGGATTTCTTCTCCTTGAAGTACGACGATTCGAAGTGGGTCGATTTCCCCGTGCCTGGACTCTTCGAGATCAACGGCTATGGCGACAAGACCTATAAGAACATGGGGTATGCCTGGTGTACCACCTTCGAGAATAATCCTCCCTATATCGGTGAGACCAACAACTACACGGGTTCCTATCGCCGTGAGTTCGAACTGCCTGCTGATTGGAAAGGTCAGGAGGTGTTCTTCCACGTAGGTTCTGCCACGAGCAACCTCAGTGTATGGGTCAATGGCAAGTACGTGGGCTACTCAGAGGACTCTAAGGTCGCTGCTGAGTTCAATCTCACCAAGTATCTGAAGCCAGGCAAGAACCTCATCGCCATGCAGATCATGCGCTGGTGCGACGGCTCTTATCTTGAAGATCAGGACTTCTGGCGCTTCACGGGCATCGCCCGCGAGGTGTATCTCTATGCCACTCCGAAAGTCCACCTGCAGGATATCACCATCGGACAGGATCTCGTCGATGGCAAAGGCCTGCTCTCACTCGATGCCAAGATTGCCGGCGGCAAGGCCGATGTCACGGCAACACTCTACGATGCTGATGGCAAGCAGGTAGGCGAATCTCTGAAAGGATTTAATTCCTCAGTTTTCACGCTTCACACCTCACTCCCAGAAGCCAAGCCCTGGACGGCAGAGACACCTTATTTGTATACTGTTGAGATCCAGCTCAGCCATAGCGGCAAGCTGCTCGAAGTGGTGCGCAAGAAAGTCGGATTCCGCCACATCGAGATTGCCGGAGGCCAGTTGCTCGTCAACGGACAGCCCATCCTCATCAAGGGAGCCGATCGTCATGAACTCGACCCCGATGGCGGCTATGTCGTGCCCGTCTCACGCATGATTCAGGATATCAAGATCATGAAGCAGCTTAACATCAACGCCGTGCGCACCTGCCACTATCCCGACGATCCCCGCTGGTATGACCTTTGCGACGAGTATGGCATCTACTTGACGGCGGAGTCGAACCTCGAGAGCCACGGTATGGGCTATCGCGAGAAGACCCTTGCCAAGAACGAAGCCTTTGCCCTCGCCCATATCGAGCGCCAGGAGGGCAACGTCATTACCTATAAGAACCACCCCTCCATCATCGTGTGGTCGCTGGGCAATGAGGCGGGCTACGGTCCTAACTTCGAGCGCGCCTACGACTGGGTGAAGGCTTACGATGCCACGCGCCCCTGCCAGTTCGAGCAGGCACGCCAGGATGGCAAGACCGATATCTTCTGCCCGATGTATCTGGGCTACGACGACTGCGTGAAGTATGCCCAGGGCGACAATCCCCGTCCGCTCATCCAGTGTGAGTACGCCCACGCGATGGGTAACTCCATGGGCGGCTTCAAGGAGTACTGGGACATCATCCGCAAGTACCCCAAGTATCAGGGTGGCTACATCTGGGACTTCGTCGATCAGGGCATGCGCGACAAGAGCCCCGTCACGGGTAAGGAGATATTCACCTATGGCGGCGACTACGGGCGCTATCCCGCTACCGATCATAACTTCAACTGCAACGGCCTCATTGCTCCCGATCGCCGACTCAATCCCCATGCCTACGAGGTGGGCTATTACTATCAGAACGCATGGATTACCGATCAGGGGCTGAAGGACGGCAAGTTCGAAGTTTACAACGAGAACTTCTTCAAGTCGCTCGACGACCTCGAGCTCGTATGGAAAGTGCGCAAGCACAGCGGCACCATCGACATCAGTGGCATCGCACCCCAGCAGCGCAAGGCCTTTGCCGACAAGGCGCTGGCCGATATGCTCGCACAAGTGGCAGAACATCATCCCAACGAGGAGGTGACGGTCAACTTCGAGTTCCGCAGTCGCGAGGCCCAGCCACTCATCGAGCAGGGTCAGGTGCTCGCCCGCCAGCAGTTCATCATCCAGCCATATCCCTTCCCCGAGATTACAGGCCAGCCCAGTGCCTCAGCCCTCACATGCGAGGAGACCACGAGCTACGTCAAGCTCGAGACCTCAGGCACCACCCTCACCGTCGGTAAGGAGAGCGGACTCATCGACTATCTCGATGTCGATGGCGAGCCTATGCTCCTCGATCGCTTCTCCATCACGCCCGAGTTCTGGCGCGCACCTACCGACAACGACTACGGTGCACAACTGCAGCGCAGGTTCGCCGCATGGAAGGAGCCCCTGCTGAAGGTCAGCAGCTTCAAGGTCGATGGTGGCACCGTCACCGTCGGCTTCGATATGCCCGATGTGAAGGGACAGCTCACGATGACCTATACCCTCAATGCCGATGGCGAGGTGATTGTCCGCCAGCAGCTGAAGGCCGCCGAGGGCACCGAAGTGTCGCCGATGTTCCGCTACGGTGTGCAGCTGCTCATGCCCCGCCAGTACGACGCCATCCAGTATTACGGACGCGGACCAGTCGAGAACTATATCGACCGCAACACCAGCGAGTTCCTAGGTATATATAATAATAAGGTGGCAGCCGAGTTCTTCCCCTATGTGCGCCCCCAGGAGTCGGGCAACCACACCGATGTGCGCTGGTTCCGCGTGCTCAATGCCGAGGGTAGGGGACTCGAGTTCTTCAGCGACGCCCCGATGGAGGCCAGCGCGCTCAACTACCTCGTAGAGGATCTCGATGACGGCATCACGAAGGATAAGAAGATCGGGCGCCACTCAGGCGATCTCGTCGAGCGCCCGCTCACACAGGTGCACATCCAGCAGCGCCAGATGGGTCTCGGCTGTGTCAATTCATGGGGAGCCTGGCCACTCCAGACATACCTCATCCCCTATAAGGATTACGACTTCACCTTCGTCATCCGTCCTGTAAAAGACTAACAGAATCAGATCTCCCAGTTTTCACGCTGGGAGATCTGTTTTGTGTCAATTTGACACCTAAATCCGTTGACTTTTGTCAAAAAGGTAATCGTTTGCGTCTATTTTTTGAAATTTTATCAAAAAAATCTTGTTACCTAATTAATAAATGTGTACCTTTGCAACGTCTAAGAGTAAAAAGAGTAAATTACTTAATCGTAAAAAGAGATGAAGATGAAGGATACGATAAAGAAAATGATGCTGGCCGGTATGATGATGCTGACCTGCACAGCCGTTTTTGCAGAGGAGACGCAAGTTACTGACGAGTGTGACACCATCTATATCAAGCTCGACGAGAACCGTGAGCCCATCAACTACGTGAACTGGGCTAAGGAAGACCTCGAGGCAGCCGTAGGCGAACTGGAGACGATTCTCGAGACTGACGCCTTCCAGCTCTACTCAGCAGGCGACTACACCTACAAGATCGAGAACGGTATGGTCACCTCTATGGCCATCCAGATCGAGGACGAGAAGAACGACAAGGTCATCTACAACAAGATTCTTAATGCCCTTGCCAAGAGCAACTCAGTGAAGGACACCCACAACACGGGCGGCAACAACTACCAGTATGCCACCTTCCAGGTGCAGTTCGACGACTTCGAGGGCTACGAGAAACTGACCTTCTCCGTCATTCCCGAGTAAACAAGACTTTGATTTTCCCCCTCAATAATGGCGCCAAGGACTCCCCTTGGCGCCATCATTTATTTATCGGGGTGCAGAACCTCTCCACACGCTGAGGCCGATACTGAAAGCAGGATTGAAGCTATAGCGCACCGAGGCACCGATCTTGTCGCCCACATCATCCATCCAGTAGAGGTGACGCGGCACCTGCGGCTTGATGAGCGACTTCTGAGCGAAGAGAGCAGCCTCCCAATGCTCGTCGAAACGATAGCTCAGCATGGCCGTCAACCCCGCATCCTTCATGACATGACTCGCGTAGTCGAGAAACGACGTATAGCCGCCGATGGAGTAAGAAAGCTTCGGCGTGATCCTGCCGGCATAAGCCATCGCCATGCTGTTGGCAAACCCAGAGCCAGCGTTATGTCCCAGTCCGAAGATGGCAGCAGCCGAGAGCGAGGCGTTGAACCCAGAGTGCAGCTCCCAATCATAGAATCCCCCCATCAGTCCATTATAATAAGGGTAATGAGCAATCGTCCCCCGCAAAGTCAGCGGTGGCAGCGAGAGTTTTTCGAAGTCCTCGCTCACCTCCTGTCCCATTGAAGTCAATGCGCACGAGGCCGTTAATAGGGAGATCAGCAATCTTTTCATTCTTTCAACACTTACGATTCCAGCTGCAAAAGTAAGAAAGATTTCCCAAACCCCCATCCATCCATGATGAATTTACACATTATTTATAATTTATTATGAGCATGGGGAGGACATATGTATGAATTTTAAAACAGATGCAAAGGTACGGTGATTTCTGGCTCATTCCAAAAAAATAAGCCATATTCTTTGCAGAGTTGTTGCGACGGTCTGGGGAATCTGCGACAAAGGGAGGGGTCATGTTCAGAAGAGCCCCAAAGTAAAGTCGATGCTGGAGTGGTTGCTGGGGTCAGGCCCCGAAGTAAAGTCGCAGGCGACTGTACTTTGGCGCCAGACCCGAGGCCTGCGGGTTCTACTTCGGCGCCAGACTAGAAGAAAAATCCCCGCTCGGGGTTGAGCGGGGATTTGATGGTTGTTACTCCCATTCGATCGTTCCAGTGGGTTTCGGGGTGAGATCGTAGAGAACTCGATTCACGCCTGGAACCTCGGTGATGATGCGCTGGGTGATGTGATGGAGCAGCGCGTAGGGGATCTCCTCAATGGTAGCGGTCATAGCGTCGCGCGTGTTGACGGCACGAATGATGACTGGCCAGTCCCAGCTGCGCTTGTTGTCCTTGACACCTGTCGACTTGTAGTCGGGCACGATGGTGAAGTACTGCCAAACCTTGCCCTCGAGTCCGTTCTTGGCGAACTCCTCGCGCAGGATGGCGTCGCTCTCGCGCAGTGCCTCCAGACGATCGCGGGTGATGGCGCCTGTGCAGCGTACGCCCAGACCAGGGCCGGGGAATGGCTGACGGAACACCATGTTGTCGGGAAGGCCAAGCTCCTTACCTACGACGCGCACCTCGTCCTTGAACAGCAGCTTGATGGGCTCTACGAGCTCGAACTGCAGGTCTTCGGGCAGACCGCCTACGTTGTGATGGGACTTGACGGGACCTGACTCTACGATGTCGGGATAGATGGTGCCCTGTGCCAGGAAGCTGATGCCTTCCTGCTTGCGGGCCTCCTCTTCGAACACGCGGATGAACTCAGCGCCGATGATCTTACGCTTCTGCTCTGGATCGGCCACGCCTGCCAGCTTGTCGAGGAAGCGGTCGGTGGCGTCGACGTAGACGAGGTTGGCGTTCAGCTCGTCGCGGAATACGCGTACAACCTGCTCAGGCTCGCCCTTGCGCAGCAGACCGTGATTGACGTGGACTGACACCAGTTGCTTGCCGACTGCCTTGATGAGCAGGGCGGCTACTACTGACGAGTCGACTCCACCTGAAAGTGCGAGAAGCACCTTCTTGTCGCCAATCTGAGCGCGGAGCTCACTGATCTGTTCGTCGATGAATCTCTGGGCCAGAGCGGGCGTCGTGATGCGCTCCATATCGGCCGGTCTTACATTTCCTGTACTCATAAGAACAATGCTTAAGCCTCAGCGGGTGCTTCAGCGGGTGCCTCTGCTGCAGCTTCCTCAGCTGCCTTTGCAGCCTCAGCCTCTGCCTTTGCAGCTGCCTCAGCGGCCTTCTTGTCGGCTACCTTCTTGGCGATGGCCTCGTTGACGGCCTTCTCTGCCTTCAGGGCGTTTGCAGCAGCCTCTTTCTTGGCCTTTGCCTCAGCCTCGGCGATCTTTGTCAGACCGTTCTGCTTGTCGGCTTTCCAGGCGTCGAACTTCTTCTGTGCAGCAGCCTCGTCGAAAGCGCCCTTCTTCACGCCACCACGGAGGTGCTTCATCAGGTAAACGCCCTCACGGCTCAGGATGTTACGTACTGTGTCTGTGGGCTGAGCACCTGTCTCTACCCAATAGAGCGCACGCTCGAAATTCAAGTCTACTGTGGCAGGATTGGTGTTAGGATTGTAAGTACCAATCTTCTCAGTAAATCTACCATCTCGTGGTGCACGAGCGTCGGCGATAACGATGCTGTAGAATGCATAACCTTTGCGACCACCGCGCTGCAATCTGATTTTTGTTGCCATTTTTTTGTAATTTAATTGTTAAAAATTTGAATTTCAGTGCCATTATCTCGTAATAGCGGGCGCAAAGGTACTACTTTTTACGCAAACGCGCGTATGTGAACATCTATCTTTTATGTTTTTTTAACTAGCAGGAGGCCTGCTTGGAGTCCTGGGATCCTCTTGGTGAGCTTGATGAGGCGCTTGTTGGCCTTTGTATCCTTCATCGCGCCGAGCGTCTTCAGGTGCGTCAGCAGCTTGTCGACATCGATGAGCATCATCAGTTCATTGTCCTCAAGGTGGGTGGTGATGTCGGCTGTCAACACATTGCCGATGCCCAGCACGAGCTTCTCACCATTGACGAGCCACACGCCATGGGCCTCGTGTCCCGCGATGATGCGGTCGAAGTTCCCCTCGGGGTGGAAAGTGAACTCGGTATTCTCGGAGGTGATGTTGCTCTTCTCGACATACGACTTCAGTAATGTCTCTAGTTGGTTGGCCACAGCGTTCTCTGCCATCTTCAGCAGCAGGTTACCCTTGGTGGCATAGACGGCTGGCTCCTTGTAGCACCAGGTACCCACGAGCGCGTCGGCACTGGCCTTCTTCAGCTTGAACGAGTCGTTGATCTTCGAGTATGCGTCCTTGACTGACGATGCTTTCAGTCCAGATTTCACACTGTCGACCGTCTCCTTGACGGTCTGTGCCTGCGTGTGGCCCACCGTCAGCACCGTGAGCAGCAGTATCATCATTCTTATGATTTTCATACGCCTTAATTTAGAATCTGGTCGCAAAGGTACAAAAAATATTTGTTTTCACGCATCGGAATCGATTTTTTACATTATCTTTGCAGAAAAATCGCGCAAATGGCTAGTATTTCTGTCCTCATACCGACTTATAATCAGCCTTGTCTGGAGCTGGTGAAGCAGTTGCACGCCCAACTGGAGCGGGCGGGCGTAGACTATGAGATCATCGTGGCTGATGACGGTTCGACGGATCAGACCTCTGTGGAGGCTAACCTGCAGATAGCCTCGCTGCCTGGATGCCAGTATGTCGTGCGGAAGGAGAATGTGGGGCGTGCCGCCATCCGTAACTTCCTGGCACAGACGGCCCGATATGACTACCTGCTGTTTATCGACAGCGACATGACGATGGTGAGCGATCAGTATATCGAGCGCTATCTGAAGGGTGACAATGACCAGGTGGTCGACGGCGGGGTGAAAATCGGGGGCGATGCCGATGCACTGCAGGGCAATCTACGCTATCTCTATGAGAAGGCGGAGGAGCCTCAGCACACGGCTCCCGAGCGCCAGCGCTCACCTTACCAGCATCTGCACACGGCTAATCTGAAGATTCGTCGCGAGCTGATGCTGGTCTATCCCTTCGATGAGCGATTCCGTCATTACGGCTATGAGGACGTGCTGCTGGGTAAGACGCTCAGGCAGCATCGTGTGCAAATTCGCCACATTGATAACCCGTTGGGATTCTGCACGTTTGAGACGAACGATGAATTTCTGCTTAAGACCGAGGAAGGGCTGCGCACGCTCTATGAATTCCGTAACGATCTGCGCGGCTACTCGCGTCTGCTCACCTTCGTGGCAGGCATCCATATCCCTCTGGTGAAGACGATGATACGCTTCGTGTTCCGACTGGCGGGGCAGGCCGTGCGCCGCAATCTTTGCAGCACGCGTCCGAATCTTTCTCTGTTCAAATTCTATAAGATAGGGTACTACCTCTGCCAGGCGTCGAGATAACGGCGCGCCACAGCGAGATGATCGTGGTGACGGAGGATATAGGCCTTGCTGTCGAGCTGGAGCGCTGGGAGCGCTTCGGAGTGGAGGACGAGTGACTCAAGGGCACTGGTGACGCTCTCGAAGGTGGGTTCGACGTTGATGATCGGGCGTAGCTCGTGCTCGTCGATGATGTCGTAGTTCTCAGGCTCTCCACCTCCGATGCAGACGATGCCCTTCGACATAGCGAGGAGCGCGTTCATCGAGGGCGTGTAGCTGTAGAGCTGGTCGAGGATGGCGTCAGAGCTGTCCATCATCTGCTGATACTCGGCAAAGGGAACTGACTCGGCCACCTGCAGGCGCATGTGGTCAGGGTATCGTCTGGCCACACCTTCGGCTGCCCGCAGCATGATGTCGGTGCCCTTATAGGCTGAGCGCTCGCGATTGATGCCGATGAAGACGCGCACGGGGCCGCCCTCGGCCTCTCGGGGTATGGGCTTTGTGGCTGGTATCCTGATGGGGAAGGGGATGAAGGTGGTCTTCGCGGGGAAGTAAGGGCGGTAGCAGACATCGTATTCGTAGAGTCCCGTGATGACGCCGTCGCAATCGTCGGCGATATAGCGGTTGAGTTTGCCTTTCGGGGTGCCCAACCAGTCGTTGCGGTACTTCATGGCCTCGTGGTCGGTGCGCAGCTGGCTGCCGATGTTGAAGTCGCTATAGCGCAGGGGGCACTTGTAGACGCACTCGTGCACCCAGTACCAGTCCATGCCGAAGGCGCCGAGGAACACGCGGCCGTTGTGGCGGCGCAGGTAGTCGTAGAAGAAATAGAGGCGCTCGGCCTTCAGTTCGAAGAACATGGGGTTGATGAGCTGCACGATGTCGTAGCCCTTCAGTCGTGGCAGTAGGCTGCAGAGTCGCCCCATGAGCAGCATGCCGCCGAGTTTGCCAGGATGTCGCGCCACATCGATATCGCGTGGATAATCCTTCCAGAAGTCGCCGTTGGAGACGACGCAGACCTCGTGGCCCAGTGTGCGCAGCGCCTTTGCGAGGGTGGCATGCACGTTGCTGTATTCGCCTATGAGCAGGATCTTCATTGCTTGTGGAATGAGGAGGTGAACTTGACCACTCGCATGAGGACGGAGATGCCTGGCGAGGTGTTGGAGAGGCGGCGGAACCAGCTGTATTTCGTGGTGTAGTCGCGATCGGGGAGGGGGAAGAGTCCTTTCTGGCGGAGCTGTGCCATCTTACGTTCGAGGTAGTGGCGCGAACCCGTCAGGAGGATGATGTTGTAGAGATAGTCCATCGTGAGCTGTGCCACGCGTCGTTGCAGGGCAGTGCGACTGTCGACGGGCTGACGGTCGGCGATGGTGCTGAGGCGGCAGATGATGCTGCGGGTGTCCTCCAGTCGCTTCAGGCGCTGGCGGATGGTCTTGCTGTTGATGATGGAGCCTGGGCGCAGGCGATAGTTGTAAGCCTGCGCATCGGTGAGTCGGATCGTCTCAGCCCTCAGCAGCAGTTGCGGGGTGAACTCCTCGTCCTCGTTGTAGATGCCAGGTTTGAAGCGCAGGTCGCCAAGGATGCTGCGGCTGAAGAGATAGCCACAGGCCGAGCCCCTGATGTTCTGGCGGCGCATATAATCGCAGCCCGTCGTTGGCTCGCTGTCGTGCCAGGCGGGCTTGGCGTCTGTCTTCGGTGTGTGTGTGAGGCGGAAGATCACCATCTCGGGCTGGTGGCGCCGCAGGAGATCGAGACAGTGGGTGTAAGGTGCCAGCAGGAGGGTGTCGTCGGCATCGACGAACTGGAGGTAGGAGCCCTTTGCCATCTGGATGCCCGTATTGCGCGCCTCGCTCAGTCCCTTGTTGTTCTGACGGATATAGATGATGTTGTCGCCATAGCGCATGAGCTCGTTCATCGGACTGAGGTCAGAGCCGTCGTCGACAACGATGATCTCTCGCTCGGCAGTAGTCAGTGGGAGCTGCATGATGCTGTCGATGCACTCGCAGAGCATCGTGAGCGGCAGGTTGTAATAGGCTATGATAAAGCTGACGAGAGGCTGGGGCATCGCACTATTTAATAAGTTTAAGTAGCTTGCATAACTGGTTGATGCCCAAAATATTGAATAGTATTACTTTAAGTTTGTCTGAACCTTTGAAATAAGAGGGATTCAACTGGAAGTCGGGCAGCATGGGCAGGTCGCCTGTAGCCATGTAAGTGTCGATTTGGATATTTAGCACCTTATAGTAATATTGCTGGAAATCGGCATCGCGGCGCTGGCTGCTGTTGAGGATGCTCACGTGGTGGAGCAGGTGCATGCGGAGGGCGGGACCATCGGCAGTGGCTGTGATGCCCTGAGGGTTGAAGCAGTAGTAGTAGCAGCCCTGGTTGATGGTGGCGAGCACCTGAGTCTTCTCGAGCAGCTTATGGAGGGTGCAGATATCCTCGAACACGACGCCTGTGGGGAAGCGGGCCTCGTCGAAGAGCGACTTGCGGTAGAGCTTGTTCCAGGCGTAGGAGTGCTCGTAGGCCTTCTCATGATACCAGTAGTCCTCCATATCGTGGTAGACCGTCTGGTTAGGGAATCGGAGGTCTTCCTGCTTTTCTGAATTGTAGAAGAGCACAGCTGGATACTCCAGGATATCAGTCTCGGGGTGATCCGCGAGGTAGCTCATCAGCGGGGTGTAGGTATGGGGATCGATAAAGTCGTCGGAATCGATGAAGGTGATATAGTCGCCCTGGGCGATGTCGAGGCCTGCGTTACGAGCGTCGCTGAGTCCGCCGTTCTCCTTGTGGATGACGTGGATGCGCTGATCCTTCACTGCCCATTTATCGCAGATGGCAGGGCTGGAGTCGGGCGATCCGTCGTCGACCAGAATCAGCTCGTAGTCGTTAAAATCCTGATGAACCACGCTCTCGATACACCGTTCGAGTGTGGCCTCTACATTGTAGACAGGTATGATAATCGTTAGTTTCACGGTGCAAATTTAGATATTTTATTTGTTAATTCAAAATATTTTGACTAATTTTGCGTTCTGAATAGTGAAAATATGAAAAAAGAAGGCAACGAAAGCTATCAGCACATCCTGAAATACACGGGAATATTCGGTGGCGTGCAGGGACTCAACATCGTGTTGGGACTGGTGCGCACGAAGCTGATTGCGCTGTTGCTGGGACCCTCGGGAATGGGCTTGGCGTCACTCTTCAACACCACTGTGGGGTTCGTGTCGCAGGCCACGAACCTGGGTGTGTCGTTCAGTGCGGTGCGCCATCTCTCGTCGCTCTACGATGCTGGTGACGAGGCTGCCTTAGCGCATTTCGTCAAGGTGGTGCGAGGGTGGAGCCTGCTGACGGCTCTGCTGGGTATGCTCGTGTGTGTGATGATTGGTCCGCTGCTGAGTCAGACCACCTTCGCCTGGGGTAATCACACGCTGCATTTCATGCTGCTGGCGCCTGCGGTGGGTATGCTGGCCATCACGGGTGGCGAGACGGCTATCCTGAAGGCGATGCGCGCGCTGGGTGCGCTGGCGAGTGTGCAGGTGCTGGCGGTGGTGGCTGCGCTGGTGATATCGATCCCTATCTATTACTTCTTCGGCGAATCGGGCATCGTGCCAGTGATCGTGCTGATGGCGCTGGCCACAATGCTGCTGACGGTGAGGCATTCCTACCGCCTGGTGCCGCTTCAGCTCTCAGGAGCGAAGGGCATGCTGGGCGAGGGTATGGAGATGGTGCGCCTGGGGGTGGCCTTCACGCTGGCGGCTGTCATCGGCAGTGCCTCAGAACTGCTCATCCGCTCGTATCTGAACGTGGTGGGCGACCTCGATATGCTGGGACTCTACAACGCGGGCTATATGCTGACCATCACCTATGCGGGAATGGTGTTCTCGGCGATGGAGGCTGACTATTTCCCCCGTCTATCAGGCGTGCAGCACGATATCGAAGCGACCAACGAGTGCGTGAACCGTCAGATGGAGGTATCGCTGCTGTTGCTGTCGCCGATGCTGGCAGCCCTGATGCTGTCGCTGCCCATCTTGATACCCCTGCTCTTCAGTGCGCAGTTCCTGCCTGTGGTCGAGATGGCGCAGGTGGCCACGCTGGCCATGTATCTGAAGGTGATGACGCTGCCTGTGGCCTATATCACGCTGGCAAGGGGCTATTCGCTGTCGTATCTCTTCCTCGAGACGTCCTACTACGTGGCTTTCATCGTGCTGTTCGTCGTGGGCTACGAGCACTGGGGGCTTTACGGCACAGGTGTCGCTGTGGCCTTGGCTCATCTGTTCGAGTATGTGCTGGTGAACGGCTATGCGTATAAACAATACGGTTACCGCTTTTCGGCAACCGTATCTGGTTATGCAATTGTACAGACGGGCATCGGACTGCTGCTATTCCTCGTGACGCTACTGGCTGAGGGGCTCATCTATTGGGGCACTGGCCTGCTGCTCGTCGTACTCAGTCTCAGCCTCTCGCTGCACATCCTCCGTCGGAAAGCGCATCTCTGGGAGAAGCTGAGAGAGAAGTTCAGAATCTGAAGTCGAGCTCGACGTCTACGAGGTTGTAGTTGTGCTTGCCGTCAGGGAGGCTACGATCGTTAATGCGCGCATACTCAGCGTGAATCTCGAGATTCTTGGTGAAGTTATAGTTCAGACCGCACTCATACGAATTCACTGAACTGCCCCATTCCTTCTGATTGCGATAGGTCTGGTAACGGGCTTTGGCGTGGAGCTTACCCTTGATGAGGGGCACGATGCCGAAGACATACCAACCATCGGCCTTGTCGCCATTCTCGTAATAGATCTCGCGCACATTGTTACCGGGAGATTTGGCTCCCCAACCCTGGCTGTGGATATACTCTGCGCGGAAGGTCCACTCATTCAGGTCATACTCGGCAGAGAAGGCATAACGGTTCTTCTCTACGCTGCGGGTCTCACCTGTCAGCGGGTCTAACATGCCACCTCGGCTACCTGTCCATCCAAACGCACCGATGCGCAGACCCTTGATCGGCATCACCCAGATACCGCCGATGAAGTCCTTGCGGTTATCCATATCCTTCTGGTTCACACCTTCGCCGTTGTAGACACCAACCTGATAGTGGAGGATTCGGCGGCCATTGGCATTGGGGAAGAGATCGCCAGCAAACTGGATACCAATGTCGCGACCACCAGAAGAGCGCTCACCAGTACGGTCGCCAAAGGCTGAGAGTTTGTTGATCACGTCGGCATAACCACGCCAGCCCTGTGTGATGGGGTGGGTGGGGTTCTCAAATGTGAAGCAACGCTTGAACTGCCCTGCACGGATCTTGAACTCTGGGAATCTGCGCCACTCGGCATAGAGGTCTACGAGCTGAACGGTGGGCTGTCCAGGACCAGTGGCGTTAGTGCCCTGAATCTGGGCGCGCCAGTCGAAGTCGCCAATCTTACCATCAAGGATGAAACGAGCCAGACGGAGGTTGAAGGTGTTCGAGTGGTTACCCTCAGGATCCTGTCCCTGATACTGCAGCATGCCGTAGCCGCTGAACTTGATGTTCTTGACCCATTGGGGGAGTTCGATTGTCTTCTTCTCCTGCTGGGATTTCTGGACTTCCTGCTCTTCGGCAGAAGCATTAGCGCTGAATCCTATCATCAGCACCGCGAGTAATGAAAATGCTTTTTTTAACATAATTCCTTCAGTTTTAGGTTATATGGGTACAAATATACGGGAAAAAATCGGATTTACCAAATTTTTTCCCGTAAAAATGCGTTTTTTGCGTGTTTAGCGCTGTTCGAGCAACACTACGTTCTCCACATGAGGGGTATGAGGGAACATATCCACGGGCTGCACGGCTACTACGCAATAGGCAGCATCGAGATCCTGCAGGTCGCGCGCCTGAGTGGCTGGATTACAGCTGACGTAGACGATACGCTGGGGGGCTGCCCTGAGAATGGTCTTCACTACATCAGGGTGCATGCCTGCACGCGGGGGGTCGGTGATGATGACATCAGGGCGTCCATGCTCCTCGATGAAAGCGTCGTTGAGGATGTCCTTCATGTCGCCTGCATAGAAGCGGGTGTTCGTGATGCCGTTGAGCTGGGAGTTGATCTTCGCATCCTCGATGGCTTCAGGCACATATTCGATGCCGATGACCTCTCGCGCCTGACGTGCCACGAAATTGGCAATGGTTCCCGTGCCGGTATAGAGGTCGTAGACAAGGGGGAGTGAGGAGTGGGGAGTGGGGAGTGTGGAGTGATTAAATGCAAACTCTCTGGCTACGCTGTAGAGGTGGTAGGCCTGTTCGGTATTCGTCTGGTAGAAACTCTTTGGTCCCACCTTGAACTTCAGATCCTCCATCGTCTCGATGATATGGTCTTTCCCCTTGAAGACGATGATCTCCTGATCACCAATCGTATCGTTGCATTTCTGATTGTCGAGATAGAGTAACGAGGTGATTTCCTGAAATTTATCTGCGATATGCTGAAGCAGTGCTAAAGCCTCTTTCTCGCCTCCTGTTTCATCGTAGTGGAACTGGATGATGACCATCCACTCGCCTGTGGCAGAGTTACGGATGATGACATCGCGCAGCAGTCCTACCTGTTGGCGAAGATCGAAGAACGAGAGCTGATGCTCCATCGCATAGTCGCGAATCTCGTTACGGATGCGGTTGTGCAGATCGTCCATCAGCCAGCATTTCTCAATGGGGAGAATCTTGTCGAAGGCCCCAGTGATGTGGAATCCGATAGCAGGGACATCCTTCAGACTCTGGCTCTCGTCGTTAGGCAGGGTGGCAATCTGTTCCTTGGTCAGATAGCGTTTATTGGCACATCCGAAGTCGAGCTTATTGCGATAGGCCTGCGTATGAACGCTGCCAAGAATCGGGTTAAACTCTGGCAGCTCCACCTTTCCGATGCGATGCAACTGGTCGTAGACCTGTTGCTGCTTGAAGCGGAGCTGCTCTTCGTAGGGCAGGTTCTGCCACTTGCAACCGCCGCAGACACCGAAGTGCTCACAGAACGGAGTCGCGCGTACCTTACTATAATTAATAAAGCGCACCACCTCACCCTCGGCGAAGGAGTGCTTCTTACGGCGTATCTGCACGTCGCACACATCGCCAGGCACGCAGAAGGGTACGAACACCACGAGCTCGTTCCAGTGGAACAGACATTTGCCCTCGGCAGCTACGGCCTCTATCGTTACGCCCTCAAGGAGCGGTAATGGTTTCTTGCTTCTTCCCATACATTTTTCTTTTTGCGCGTGCAAAGGTACAAAATAAATATTAAAAATAGGTACTATTAAGCTTAATCCATGCCAAAAAAGTAAAAATGTAAGGTTGGCTTTGCAAATTTCCCTTGATTTTTTTTGTTTTCTCCCAAAATATCACTAACTTTGCGGAATTAAATAAAAAACAATTTATCATCATTTAATAAATAACTAATTTATGAGTCAGAAAAGAGTTTACCTCTTCGGTAACGGTAAGGCCGAAGGTAATGCAAAGATGCGTGAGGAACTTGGCGGTAAGGGTGCAAACCTTGCCGAGATGAACCTGATTGGTGTTCCCGTTCCTCCAGGTTTCACTATCACAACAGATTGCTGTAACGAGTACTATCAGGTAGGACAGCAGAAGATTATGGAGCTGCTGAATGACGACGTGATGGCAGCTGTTAAGCACATCGAGGATCTGATGAACTCAAAGTTCGGCGACAAGGAGAATCCTCTGTTGGTATCAGTTCGCTCAGGTGCACGTGCCTCAATGCCTGGTATGATGGACACCATCCTGAACCTCGGTCTGAACGACGAGGTGGCTGAGGGTATGGTGAAGAAGACCAACAACCCCCACTTCGTTTACGATAGCTACCGCCGTTTCGTACAGATGTACGGTGACGTAGTGCTCGAGATGAAGCCCGTGAACAAGACCGATATCGATCCGTTCGAGGAGATTATCGAGGGCGTGAAGAAGGAGAGCGGTGTTGTTCTCGACAAGGACCTCTCTGTAGACGATCTGAAGAAGCTCGTTAAGCTGTTCAAGGCTGCCATCAAGGAGCGCACAGGCAAGGAGTTCCCCAACGATCCTATCGAGCAGCTCTGGGGTGCTATCTGTGCTGTGTTCCGTTCTTGGATGAACGAGCGCGCTATCCTCTATCGTAAGATGGAAGGCATCCCCGACGAGTGGGGTACAGCCGTATCAGTGATGGCCATGGTATTCGGTAACATGGGCGACACCTCTGCTACTGGTGTATGTTTCAGCCGTGATGCTGCCAACGGTGAGAACCTCTTCAACGGTGAGTATCTGGTGAACGCACAGGGTGAGGACGTTGTGGCTGGTATCCGTACCCCACAGCAGATTACGAAGATCGGCTCTCAGCGCTGGGCTGAGCGCGCTGGCATCTCTGAGGAGGAGCGTGTGGCCAAATATCCTTCTATGGAGGAGGCTATGCCTGAGATCTACAACGAACTGAATGGTATCCAGGACAAGCTGGAGCACCACTATCACGATATGCAGGATATGGAGTTCACCGTTCAGGAGGGCAAGCTTTGGTTCCTCCAGACACGTAACGGTAAGCGTACAGGTGCCGCTATGGTGAAGATCGCTATCGACCTGCTCCACGAGGGTATGATCGACGAGAAGACCGCCATCATGCGCTGTGAGCCTCAGAAGCTCGACGAGCTGCTGCACCCTGTATTCGACAAGAAGGCGCTGGCTACAGCTAAGGTGATCGCTCAGGGTCTGCCTGCATCTCCTGGTGCTGCCTGCGGTCAGATCGTGTTCCACGCTGACGACGCTCAGGCTTGGCATAAGGATGGTCACAAGGTAGTGCTCGTTCGTATCGAGACTTCTCCTGAGGACCTCGCTGGTATGGCTTCTGCTGAGGGTATCCTGACTGCTCGTGGTGGTATGACCTCTCACGCTGCCGTTGTGGCTCGTGGTATGGGTAAGTGCTGCGTATCAGGTGTAGGTTCACTGAATGTAAGCTATAAGGACAAGACTGTCGAGATCGACGGTGTCGTATATAAGGAGGGTGACTATATCTCTCTGAATGGTTCTACTGGTCAGGTTTACGCTGGCGAGGTTCCCACAAAGGCTGCAGAACTCTCTGGTGACTTCAAGGAGCTGATGGACCTCTGCGACAAGTACACCAAGCTGCAGGTTCGTACCAATGCTGATACACCTCGCGACGCTCAGCTCGCCCGTGAGTTCGGTGCCAAGGGTATCGGTCTGACTCGTACAGAGCACATGTTCTTCGAGGACAAGAAGATTATCGCTATGCGTGAGATGATCCTCGCCGACAGCGTTGCTGGACGTGAGAAGGCTCTTGCTAAGCTGCTGCCTTACCAGAAGGCTGACTTCAAGGGTATCCTCGAGGCTATGGACGGTCTGCCCGTGAACATCCGTCTGCTCGATCCTCCTCTCCACGAGTTCGTTCCCCACGATTTGGCTGGTCAGGAGACGATGGCTAAGGAGATGGGTGTGAGCGTTGAGGACATCAAGCGTCGTGTTGACTCTCTCGCAGAGAACAACCCCATGCTGGGTCATCGTGGTTGCCGTCTGGGTATCACCTTCCCTGAGATTACCGCTATGCAGACCAAGGCCATCCTGGGCGCTGCCTGCGAGCTGAAGAAGGAAGGCAAGAATCCTATGCCAGAAATCATGGTTCCGCTGATTGGTACACTCTACGAGCTGAAGCAGCAGAAGGAGGTTATCCAGTACGCCGCTAAGGAAGTATTCCAGGAGTACGGCGTCGAGGTTGAGTTCGAGATCGGTACGATGATCGAGATTCCTCGTGCTGCCCTGACTGCTGATCGCATCGCAACAGAGGCTCAGTACTTCTCATTCGGTACTAACGACCTGACTCAGATGACCTTCGGTTACAGCCGCGACGATATCGCTTCGTTCCTGCCTGTATACCTTGACAAGAAGATCCTGAAGGTAGACCCATTCCAGGTACTCGATCAGAAGGGTGTTGGCCGTCTCATCAAGTTCGCTGTGAAGGAAGGCCGTGAGGTACGTCCTGACCTCCGCTGCGGTATCTGTGGTGAGCATGGTGGTGAGCCCAGCTCTGTGAAGTTCTGTGCTAAGATCGGCATGAACTACGCATCTTGCTCTCCGTTCCGTGTGCCCATCGCACGCCTCGCTGCCGCACAGGCTGCCGTAGAGGAATAATCAAAGAAAAGTCCTGCCGATTGGCAGGACTTATCCTCAAAATAAATCCCTCGCTCATCAGCGGGGGATTATTGTTTGTGCTTAATATTGTCTCAGGGCTGCTATGAGCTCGCTGTTTTCCGTTTTGGTGCCGATGGTGATGCGGAGGCAGTTCTGGCAGAGCTGCACACGGGTGCGGTTTCTCACGATGATGCCGCGATCCACCAGATAGTTGTAGATCTTCGTTGCATCCGTCATCTTCGCCAGGAAGAAGTTGGCATCCGTGGGGTACACCTTCTCGCAGATGGGAAGCATCGCAAACGCCTCCATCATCCTTCCACGTTCCTGGAGCAGTATCTTCACCCAGTTGTCCACCTCGAAGGGATCCGTCAGTGCCTCCAGAGCCTGCTGCTGCGTCAGCTGGTTCACGTTATAGGGATACTTCACCTTATTTAATATATGGATGATCTCCTCAGAGGCGAAGGCCATACCCAGACGGATGGCTGCGCAGCCCCACGCCTTCGACATTGTGTTGAGCACGATGAGGTTCGCGTACTTCGCCAGTTCCGTGCGCAGAGGCTTCTGCGAAGAGAAGTCGCTGTAAGCCTCGTCGACGATGACCAATCCCTCGAAGCCCTCAATCACCTTCACCACCTCTTCGCGGTTCAGACAGTTGCCTGTGGGGTTGTTGGGCGTACAGAGCCAGATGATCTTCGTGAGCTCATCTGTCGCTGCGAGCAGCTTCTCGGCAGTCATCTGATACTGCTCGTCGAGCAGCACAGGGCGGTACTCGATGTCGTTGATGTCGGCACATACCTTATACATGCCGTAGGTGGGTTCGATAGCCACCACGTTGTCCTTACCTGGTTCACAGAAACAGCGATAGGGCAGGTCGATGGCCTCGTCGCTGCCATTTCCCAGGAAGATATTCTCTGCCGGTACGCCCTTCACCTTCGCAATCGCAGCCTTCAGTTCCAGCTGCAGTGGGTCAGGGTAGCGGTTGAATGGCTGATTATAGGGGTTCTCATTAGCATCGAGAAACACCCGAGCCTCCCGCCCAGCGTACTCATTCCTTGCAGAACTATATGGAGCCAAGCTCCAAATATTCTTTCGGGTAAGTTCTTCTAGTGACTTCATTTGATACTGTTGATTCTGATGGTCATTGCGTTCTTGTGGGCTTCGAGCTGCTCGGCTTCGGCCATGAGCTCTACGGCGTGGCCAATGCTGCGGATACCATCCTCAGTCAGATGCTGGAACGTCACCTTGCGACAGTAGCTGTCGAGGTTCACACCGCTGTAGGTAGTCGCATAGCCGTGAGTGGGCAGGGTGTGGTTCGTACCACTGGCATAGTCGCCAGCACTCTCACAGGCGTAGGCACCCATGAACACACTGCCTGCATTGATCACCTTCGCAGCCAACTTCTCATAGTCGTGCGTCTGGATGATCAGGTGCTCAGGCGCATAGGCGTTCGAGAGGTCGATGGCCTCCTGCTTGTCCTTCACGAGCACCATCCGGCTGTTCTCCAGCGCCTTCTGTGCTATCTCCTTGCGAGGTAGCATGTCGAGCTGGCGGTTCACCTCTGCCTGCACGTCGAGTATCAGCTGTTCGGAGGTGGTGATCAGCATCACCTGCGAGTCGACACCGTGCTCAGCCTGCGACAACAGGTCGGCAGCCACAAACTCCACGTTAGCCTGCTCGTCGGCAATCACGCAGACCTCCGAAGGGCCTGCTGGCATATCGATGGCCACAGCGTGCAGGCTCACCTGCTGCTTGGCAGCCATCACATACTGGTTGCCAGGACCGAAAATCTTGTACACCTTGGGTATCGACTCTGTGCCGTAAGCCATCGCTCCGATGGCCTGTACGCCGCCAGCCTTGAAGATCTTGCTCACGCCAGCGACGCGGGCAGCCACGAGGATGGCAGGGTTCACCTTGCCGTTACGGCCTGGAGGGGTGCAGAGCACGATCTCCTCGCAACCTGCGATCTTCGCAGGAGTGGCGAGCATCAGCACGGTCGAGAAGAGTGGGGCTGTGCCTCCTGGGATATAGAGACCCACCTTCTGGATGGCGACACTCTTCTGCCAGCATACGACGCCAGGCTGTGTCTCCACCTTCTTCGGCTTGAAGTGCTGTGCCTCGTGGAAGGTCTTGATGTTATAGTGAGCCAGCTGGATGGCAGCCTTCAGATCGGCACTGACCAACTTTTCGGCTTCTTCCATTTCCTTTTCGCTCACTTCGAGTGTGGGCAGGTCCACGTGGTCGAACTTCAGTTCGTAACCCTTCACGGCATCATCGCCTCGTCGCTTCACGTCGGCCAGCACTGCAGCCACCGTCTCGTTCAGCTCCGTCGTGTCGAGATGTGGCCGCTCCACGATCTTCGCCCACTCACTCCGTTCAGGATTTCTTATTATATTCATTTTTCACTTTTCACTTTTCACTTCTCACTTCTAAAGTATCATCTTCTCAATGGGCGTTACGAGGATGCCCTGAGCACCCATTTCCTTCAGCTTGCCGATAATCTCCCAGAACTGCTTCTGGTCGAGTACGGTATGTACAGAGCACCACTCATCGTCGGCCAGAGGGATAATCGTCGGACTCTTCAAGCCAGGAAGCACGTCGATGATTTCCTGCAGTCGAGCCTTCGGTGCGTTCATGCGTACATATTTCTTGTCTTCTGCATCCTTCACGGCCTTGAAGCGGAAGAGCATCTGCTCCAGTATCTGGCGTTTCTCGTCGCTCATCTGCTTGTTGCCGATCAGCAGCGCCTCGCTCTGCATCACCACCTCTACCTCGCGCAGGTTGTTGCTCACGAGTGTCGAGCCCGACGACACGATGTCGAAGATACCGTCGGCCAGTCCGATGCCCGGACTGATCTCCACACTGCCTGTGATCACGTGGATCTCGGCGCTGATATGATGCTCTTCAAGGAAATGTCGGAGGATTCCGGGATAGCTGGTGGCAATCTTCTTGCCGTTAAACCACTCTACACCCTTGTAGTCGATCTCTTTGGGGATGGCCAGCGACAGTCGGCACTTCGAGAATCCGAGGCGCGAGATGATGTCAGCATCCTCGCCACGCTCTACGAACTCGTTCTCGCCCACTACGCCAATATCGGCCACTCCGCTGGCTACACTCTGGGGAATGTCGTCATCGCGGAGGTAAAGCACCTCCAGCGGAAAGTTCGACGACTGTACGAGCAGTGTGCGCTTTGAGGCGCTCACCTTGATGTCTGCCTCTGCCAGCAGATTCATCGTGTCGTCGAACAATCGTCCCTTTGATTGTACTGCAATTCTTAACATCTTTTTCTTTGTAAGTCTCAAAATCGGTTGCAAAATTACAAAATTTCCGTGTAATCTGTGCTATCCGTGCCTAAAAATTCGTATATTTGCACCGAATTTCTGAGTTAGTAGGCTTTTCTGATGCGTTTTTCGAAAGATTATCTGCTCTTGGGGAGCATTCTGTGGCTCCTCTTACTCTCCTGCACGCATAGGCAGGAGCGCATCGTCACGCCCTACGGCTCAGTGCTCGATTCCGTCAACGTGTCTGAAGATTTCGACCTCGCTGATATCCAGACCAGCGGCGAGCTGATCATGGCCACGCTCACTGGTCCCGATACCTATTACGACTATCACGGCAAGTCGCTGGGCACCCAGTATCTCATCTGCCAGCAGTTTGCCGATTCTCTCGGTGTGCGCCTGCGCGTCGATGTCTGCCGCGACAGCACCGAACTCGCTGAGAAGCTCCGTGCGGGCGATGTAGATCTTGTGGCGTGGGCTCAGCCTGGCAACATCGAGGCCGATCCTGAGAAGACCGATCTCGCCGAGACCCTGCGCCTGTGGAACCGTCCTTCGCGCGTCGAGGCTGCCAAGCAGGAAGAGACCGCCCTGCTCACCGTCAAGAAGGTGCGACGGCGCATATTCTCGCCTATGCTCGACAAGAACAAGGGTATTATCTCCAACTACGACGGCTACTTCCAGCAGTACAGCCGCGATGTGCGCTGGGACTGGCGCCTCATGGCCGCACAGTGCTATCAGGAGTCTACCTTCGACCCCAAGGCCGTCTCCTTCGCCGGAGCCAAAGGCCTCATGCAGATCATGCCTGGCACAGCCGACCATCTGGGAGTGCCGCGCGACAAGCTCTACGATCCTGAGACCAACATCGCCGCTGCCGCCAAACTCATCAAGGAGCTCCAGCAGGCCTTCTCGGATATCCGCGAACAATACGAGCGCACCAACTTTGTGCTCGCCAGCTATAACGGCGGTTCCCACCATATCCGCGACGCGATGGCACTTGCCAGTCGCGACGGCAAGAACCCACACCACTGGGCAGAGGTAGCCCCCTACGTGCTCAAGCTCGCTACGCCTCAGTATTACAACGACCCCATCGTGAAATACGGCTACATGCGAGGCTCCGAGACCGTCGACTATGTTGAGAAGATCCGTGGGCGTCACGCCTCCTATCAGGGCGTCAAGTCGCCCCACATAGGCTTCCATCCCTCACAGCCCCGTAAGGCCGACAAACGTAAGAATAAATATGATTTAAAATCAGATTGAAATGAATTTAAGAAAGAATTACCTATGGATGCTGACCGTCATCCTTTCATACGGTCTTTTGTTGACTTCCTGTTCGAACAACGACAATTCGGATGTATCACCGATAGACGAAATTGAAGCACAGCTGCAGAAGATGACGCTGCGCGAAAAGGTGGGACAGATGTTCTTCGTGCGACTTGAGGAGCTCGACCCCTCGATCGAATGGACAGCATACGCCGACCTCGACAGTCTCAAGACTCAGGAAGTGACGGAGAACATGAAGCGCCTGAACGAGCAGTATCCCGTGGGCGGCATCATCCTCTACGCATGGAACATCGACGACGAGGCACAGCTGGCTCGTATTATCTCGCAGATTCGCGCGCTCAACGGCAATCCGCTGCTCTGTATCGACGAGGAGGGAGGCCGCGTGTCACGTATCGCCAACAACCCCAAGTTCAACGTCAAGAAGTACGAGTCGATGGCCGCTATCGGTGCTACGGGCGACCCGCAGAATGCCTACGAGTGTGGCCATACCATCGGCACTTACCTGAACCGTTATGGCTTCGACATCGACTTCGCTCCAGTGGCCGACGTCAACACCAATCCTGATAACATCATCATCGGCCCTCGCGCCTTCAGCGACGACCCGGAGTTAGCAGCCTCGATGGTGGTCAACTACCTGCAAGGACTGAAGGATGCAGGTGTCACTGGCTGTATCAAGCACTTCCCAGGTCACGGTGACACACAGGCCGATACCCACACGGGCTACGTACAGTCGCTGAAGACGTGGGATGAGATGAAGGTTTGCGAGATGGTGACCTTCCGTGCAGGCATCGACTGGGGCTGCCAGCTGATCATGACGGCTCACATCGCCGTACCTAATGTCACTGGGTCATCTGTTCCCTCCACGATGTCGCCAGTTGTCCTGCAAGACAAGCTGCGTGGAGAACTGGGCTATCAGAACATCATCATCACCGACGGTATGGAGATGGGCGCCATCACCCAGCACTACTCCAGTGGTGAGGCCGCTGTGGGCAGCATCCAGGCAGGCGTCGACATCGTCCTTGGCCCTCGTTCTTTCACTGAGGCCTTCGATGCCGTCATCGCCGCCGTGAACAACGGCACCCTCAGCGAGGAGCGCATCAATCAGAGCGTCCGCCGCATCCTGACCCTCAGAGCTCACCGTGACTAGGGCATGATTGCTTCTGACTATAAAAGACGGTTCTCAATGAGTCCTCACTCATTGAGAACCGTCTGAGTTCATGCCCTTTTTTGAGCACCGATGCAGAATACCTCGGCTATCAGCAGGAGATCAGGGGAGAGATAGAGATCAGAGGGACATTGATCCCTTTACGTTCGGTCGAGATGACAAAACCCCGCTGAGACGACACAATTCCGCTGCTTCATCTGAGGTTTGTCGCAGATTACTGCAGGTGTCGCCACAACTTCAGTCAAAAGTCTTCAATTTATTCGGAATCAACGAATAATCCCCTTACCTTTGCATCAGTTTTTTGATTCATATGCATTAGTTTGATAGTTATAAAATGTTTGTTATTCTGAGTTAGTTCGTTTTTTCTAATTGTTTGTTTTAGGTTTCAACACATAAGGCTCGCAGGGATGCGGGCCTTATGTGCTTTGTTTTTTATACCCATTGTTACTTGTATTTTCCAAAATGATGAACTAATAATAGGTAAAAGCGAACTTATAACATTCGGAATCCCAGTTTTTTGTAATAGCATTGCAAGTAATATTCAGTTCTTTTTTGAACCACTCTATAATTATTTCATCAACACTACTGTTTTCAGAATTGGCTCTTGGTATACTTACAACCACATGAACATAATTGATGTTATCAGCTACTCCCTCTTTTCTGAGAAGAAATAGCTGATAACCAAGAACTGCTTTTCTGAGAAAACAGTCAGAATATGGCTTGATGCCTATACTGTTCTTGCTGATCTTTTCAGGCATGTGGAAATTAATACTTTGATTGATATTACTATGCACTTAATTATTTCTGGTAATGAGAGTCCTTTACTTCTTGTTTTGCCAAGAATCTCTCTTAAAAACTGTTGCGATTCAGATGTTGTATTATTCTCCATTGTCTTGGAATCCTTTTTTGATGTTTATTTTTATTTCTGAATGAAAATCACGCACATAGATGGTAAGATCGTACAATTCCGTCACGAGCACAATCGCCACAACTGATCAATATGTCTACATCCTCAGGAATCTCTAAACGGTTGTTCATTCCGTGAGTGTCCGAGAAGGCAAAGATCTTCTTGCTTTTGTAATTAATAAGCATAACTTTATTTCATTTTGTTCAGAAACAACATCAATTCAACTTCCTCTTTCAGCGACTCCTTAATGCCAACACCCGCCTTGATGGGCAGAGACTTCAAAACGGTGGGCAATCCTGCCAGTAGTTTTTCTTTCTCCGTATCTGAAACAGGATGCTCTGAAGAAGTAGAGCATGCGATAGATGGAGCCAAAGAAGCTGGACTTGCGTCGTTTATTGGCATCGGACAGCGTACTGCGACATATCATGTGGTCGATGTCTAAATGATTCATACGAGTAGCATTGGCTGCAAAACCAAGACAGGTCTTACGCAGGGAGCGCAGATTGCTAAGCACGGCATAGAGCATCACAACCAGGTGTGAGTACCCATCGAGATGCTTCGTGTAGTAGTTTGCACCCGATTTTGACGCTAAAGTGTTAATTTTTGAC
>ONKL01000036.1 GCA_900318395.1 uncultured Prevotella sp. | reverse complement strand
GTATGTTCAACAGAGCCAAGCCAGAGGTGCTAAGAGCCAAGATGCTGTACAGCGGGGTGAAATGGGGATGGAATTACCACCCAAATTGATGCAGAACCCAAAAAAGTTTTTTATCGTACTATATTATTATATGCGAAAGCATCATTGGAGATAACCTCCACGATCTCCGCCAGGTCATGCCATTCGCTTAGCCTATTTTCACATTACGCCAATTGGAATTCCCATTACGACTATTGTAACGAAAGATACGACTATTGCGTATAGTTGTCATACAGCAATAATAAGCGACCCTTCCGACCCTTGCGCCCCCACACTCAGGGGTCACAAGGGTCAGAAGGGTCACTTCCTTTCAGAGTATTTGCATCTATGTGTCTGTCATGGAACAGTTATGTATTGCACGGTGGAGGGCAGGTCCCGATGTTCATAATCATCTTAGCAGAAGCATTGATAGCTGACTCAGATGTTGTCTCATCACTCTCTTCGACTTTCTCAAACCACATTGTTGGATCATCAACCTGAAATTCTGAATCTGAGGGTGCATATAACATCAATTTCTTGCCGTCACCCTCAATGGTACAGATATATTTCTTTTCGGGACCGCCCCCCTGACGCAGATAAAATGAGCCCGCCAAGTCTTTTCCTATATACCTCCAACTATAGCCAAACTTACATGCATACGTACGTTGAGAAGACTCCCGATTAGACTGCTGGATAATAAATGTCATAGCTACTTCACCGTCGAAGATCATGTAAAGAGCGTCGCTGCCACTGACAGGCATAGCCCCAGAGCGCACCTCTTTCCACTTGCCCTTGAGCTTTAATGCCGCATCATTCATTGCCGCCCTCACTTCCTCACTATCGTTGACAGGTTCCTCAGTATAACCGCCATCCTGACATCCCATTAGCAAAATAGTAACCATTAACAAAAGAACACCCTGAACAAAAGCCTTTCTCATCATTGCACATCCTTTTAAATTGAAAACCCCTAATATAACAACTTACTCAGAAAAAATAATGCCAAAAATTTACCTAATCTATGATATTTATTTCATTGATTTCCTAATTACCACAAAAAAAAACGCTGTAAACCTGATAATAAAGTCCTAGATAAATACATTATTGGAGTTTATTTTAGAATAACCTTTTTACTTAACATCTTGCCATCAATAGATGCGTTTATTATATAAATACCAGGTACCCAATCGTCTGCATCAATCGAGCAAAATGATTTGTTGATTGATTTTGTACTTATTTTTTCTCCTGTTATACCATTAACCACATCTAAGATCCACACTTGTTCATTATCATCTATCTTTACGGATTGTAATGGCTCCGAATCAGAATCAATCGAAATATCAATTTGTCTATTTACTATTTTCACAGTCAATGCTGGGCTAGTCTCAGAACCCCTATCTATAGTATTAGATTTGATGCCTTTTTTTGTAAGAATAGTTTGTATTTTCCCACCATAGCGTACTACTGCTGTTAATGTTGCATTGTTTAAAACTCTGTGTTTATCATTTAATAAAAGGCATTGATTATAAGGCTTATCTTGAATCATGCACATTGATTTGTTATATACAGAATCAGACAAACTCCACGTTACAGAACATCCTTCTGGTAAGTTTTCTATATAATACATTGAACAATTATCAACAAGACATGGTCCGCTTATAGATAGTATATCATTCAATGACATTACACCAACATTATACCATGCATTTCTAACCTCATTAGCAACAATAGAACCATATCCCAACTCTAAGGCAGACTCGTATGTACTCTCTGCCAAATATGCGTAATTAGAGTACGAACTTAGTTTATTTATATTTGTGTCATAACAGATTCGGATTGCTTTGTCCATATTTATAGAATTTACAAGTACAGGGACATTTATATTAGGATCATTATTTGTTCCACCATGTGTGAGCAGATAACACCAATAACTAAAGACTCCTGAATTATTATGTGGCTCAGCATTAACAAAATCCCATCCATTTCCTGTATAGTACTTACAGTTTGGGTTTGCTAAGTCCCTTAATGTATAAACATCCTCACCAATTTGCCAGTTACTGGCATCTGTTTTATAAGGTTGAGCCCAGTATTCCATAGATACAGCAAAGATATCACTCATTCCTTCATTAATTGCTGCACTTTCGTCAATATTTGCCAGTTGTGAGCTAAAGTACGTAACTCCGTGCGTATATTCATGCGCTATTACATCAAAGCTTACATAGGGTTTGGTTAAATCATAATTCTTAAACCCGTATATGAAATATGCACCATTTCCATAATTAAAAGAGGCATTGTTATAAATCTGGCTATTAACGAAAGAAACAAGAGATCCTCCATTGCCATCAATACTATTCCTATAGAATTTGTTTAAATAGAAATCATAGGCCATTTCAGTTCCCCAATGCACATCTATGGCATTTCTATCATATTGACTAAGGTTATTCCATGTATTGTCAATAGAAACATAATATGGAAAGTTATACGGGCGCGTTTTGATAAGAGTCCCTCTTGTTGAATCACATAGAACGTATCCTTGTGCTTCTTCAGAGTCATAAGATGTCTGAATCGTCTTATTATTTCCGGAATAATTCGTGTTCACGATAGCCTCAACTTCGCAAGTCGTATTATATTTATCAACAATCTTACTACTAATAGCATCCACATATACATTACAATGAATAGTGGGTATTACTGCACTAATATTGAACTGATACGTCAAATAAGGAGTATTATCTTTAATATGAACAAGGAGTTTCCCTCTAGGGTAACATGTGGCACTGATATCACAACAAGCGTTTTTTTCAAATTTGCCGTTGTATTTGTCTTCCCATGCATATTTCTCTGCACCAATTTGCTTCTTTGCAGACAAAAGTGCTTCTTGCTCACTTATTTGCGGAACTGTATTGAGACTTTCTACTGTCCAGAAACAACCACTAGCCCTATATATACTACCTTCTTTATTGTAATGAAGCGCATATTTAGAGCCATCTACTTCTACTCCTTTATAGTATTCTTTATATATTTCATGATACCCACCTATACTATCCGCATATGTATCAATCAGTTTTGCTGTTGTTTCTTTATTCAATTGCAGAAGTTGCTCCAGATAGCTTTTACCGTCATTAATATCTCTTTTATTGGATTCGCTCTGTTCTATATCAATAACCGAAGGAATTTTATTGTCGAAGATGTACTTAGTCTTAACAATCTCGTTAGCAGTCTGAGCAAAGGTTTGAACTGAAGCAATCAAAATAAATAATATAAAAGCGATTCGTTTCATTTTGTATGATTATTAATTGATTTTTTTACAGATCGATGTATCCCCAGAAGCAAATATTGCCACTGATGATTTGGATTTGATAGGTACCTGAGAGATAAGAGGGAAGAACCAAAGTGGTAGTCCCAATGGGAATCAAGGTTGCAAACACTACGTTGTCATTGTCATCCAAGAGTCGTAATGTGTCACCATCACAAGGGGTATAGAACGTTAGGGCGTAATCGTCTATGCCAACATGGGGTGTTTGGATAGGAGATCTTTGTGGAGCATCGTTGCCTTTATACGGATCTACATACCCTGCTTCAAAATTAATGTCCATAGGATTTCCTGCATTCACACGTACATTTATTAATAGCAACAAAGCTATTGTAAGTACGAATAATACTTTTCTTTTTGTCATAACATTGCATTTTAAATTATTCAATGCAAAATTATGGTAAAACTTGTGTACTGCCAAATCTTAGTTGGGCTAATAATTCACTGAAATTCATTTTGAAATGTTAAGCAGTCTTTAATATCTCACGTAAGAGACTCGTTTATAGCTGATTATAAATCTACACCTCCTCCTATAGAATTTATTTCATCTAAATACACTTTCTCTCGATTTTTTCAATTTTATCTACTTTCTGTGCTGTAAATGATGTTGTATTTTCGTCGTAGATTGTTATAGAGTGTACGTGCAGAAGTCTCATTAAACAGCTCTTGGTTCAACTCCGATTTGATATTGCTGACACGATTAGGCTTGAGGTCTAACCAGTTAGCGATGCAATTGTCCTGTATTCTCAAAGACACTAATAGACAGACACGAGTCTTTTGTTTGGTTATTTTGGGAGAAGAATTCAGATCTTGTAGTATATTTGGGAAATATTTGGCAATTTCTGTATATAGCATATCCCAGTCTTTTTCCTTCAAATGGGAAAGTGGCTTTTGTTCCAGATCTTTGACGTGTTTAACGGCTTCTGTATTCATTAACTCGCTTGTCCTTTTAAGATAATCAGAAATGGTTTTCTGTTGTTCTAACCTCTTGATGGACTCTGACAGTCTTTTGTTTTCCTCTTCAAGTTCTGTTTTGTTTTGTTCGTATTCAGCTGTTAAAGCCTCCAATCTGGTATGGCTTTCGTTTCTCGTCTTATCAAGTTCCTCCTTTATAACAGCAATTACTTCTTGGTATGAGACGTCCAGCATTTGCAATGTTTGAAGATTATTTTCTAATGCTTTTGTGGCACTATCGTACTCTGTCCTCAATTTTTCCTGCTTCTTCAGATGATTCCTCCATTTTGAATAAACAATGGCTACAGCGAATACTACTATGAATATAACCAGCGTCAATATCAGTTGAGCCCGATTTGCGATTCTTTCGTTTTTTAGAGAATCTTTCTGATAGCGGTTATAGTTGTAGCTGGCAGCCATCTGAGCTGTCAGGGCTTGATCCTTTTGGGCTATAGATGAGTCACAGGCCATAGTAAGCAATCTGGAATATTTTGCTATAGAGTCAGACATATCGCGTTTGGTAAACACACTTAGTAGGCCACGATACATGGGATCCATGTCAACAAAAGACATGTTTGGACGATACACTTTCCTATAGTAATATTCTGCAGAGTCAAACTGGTTGTTTTCTTCGAAGTATTTGCCTTTGTAATAGTAAAACTGTCGTTTGTCACCACGGAGTTCGAGGCTCCTGTCGAAGTGGGTAGACAGCTCTTCGTATTTGTCAATCAGCTCTTTTGCTTCCTTAAGCTTACTTGGATTATCTACGTATAGATATAGTAAGCTATTCGAAGATTGTAGTGCATTTTGCAATAATCCATATCGTAGATAGAGTCCATTCGCCTTTTTAAGTATCAGTTCTGCGCTATCTCTTTTGTTTAGCAAAATATACGAGGATGCCATTCCTACCAAATTTGTGATGGCAAATTTGGGTTGATTTGATCTGAATGCGTAGATACTAGCCTTCTTGTTTGCCTCTATGCTGTTTGTTAAAAGCAACTGCTTATAATATATATCTGCCATCTGAGCATAGGCACAGCTCAGCGTATAGAAATCACAGTCCTTAACTGTGGTGTCTGCCTGGGAAATGGCATCGAGGTAACAGTCAACGGCATGGGGAGCCTCGCCGAGGTCGCGATAAACACAGCCTAAGAGGTAGTGGGCCATCATGCGTTCGTTGGCTGTGCCATGAGAGTCATAGTATTTGGTGAACTCCTTGGCAATAGAGTCGGAAGTGAAGTCTACAAAGGCTTTGTTCTGAGCCTTGGCCTCCAAAAGGTCATAGCGCATACGAAGACGCTTGGGCCAACTCTCCTTCAGACTTCTGATACTATCAAGACGCAGAAGGGCTGAGTCAGGATGCGCCTCCATAAGCGTGTCTATCTGTGAGAGTACAGCGTCGTATCTCCCATCCGTACACCCCATCATCAGGGCTACACCTATTATAATATATAGGCAGCGAATCATAGGTACACTTTGGCTTTACGCTTGCCTTGGAGGACGGCGAGGGCGTTGAGGGCGAGGGCTTCCATTTCGTCTTCGCCTGGGAAGCAGCGAACGGGAGCGAGGAAGCCAATGCGCTTGCGGAGGCGGCTGATGACATACTCTGAGCGAGCCAAACCACCTGTGAGCAGGATGGCATCGATGCTGCCTGAGAGGACGGCAGACTCAGCAGCGATGTTCTTCGCCACATGATAGATCATCGCATCGAGTATCAATCGGGCATGCTCGTCGCCATAGTCCTCAATACGGCGGATTACCTCGCGCACATCGTTCGTACCAAGATGGGCATTGAGTCCTGCCTTGCCAGCAATGCGCTTCAGAAGTTGCTTCTCAGTATATTTGCCGCTGAAACAGAGACGAATCAAATCGGATGCTGGCAACGAACCTGCACGCTCAGGCGAGAACGGACCTTCGCCGTCGAGGGCATTATTGGCATCGACAGCTCGTCCTTTCTCGTGGGCTGCCACAGAGATACCACCACCCATGTGACAGATAATCAGATTCAGGTCTTCATACTCCTTACCAATCTCAGAGGCATAACGACGAGCGATGGCGCGCTGGTTCAGGGCATGCCAGATGCAGATGCGGTTCATCAAGGGCGAACCAGAGATACGGGCATAGTCATTGAGTTCATCGACGATACCTGGATCGGCGATAAACGAGCGACAATGGGGTATCGACGCCGCTATCTCGTGAGCAATGAGACAGCCCAGATTGCAGGCATGGTTATGGAGAGCAATACCGCTATGGGTATCCTGAATCATCAGGTCGTTGATCTCGTAAACACCACCTTCGAGGGGTTTCACCAGTCCACCACGCCCTATAACTGCATCAAACTCCATAAGGATGCCAGCCTGCTGAAGTTCGTCGAGCACCAACTGGCGACGGAAATCTTGTTGCTCAATCACATCGTCGAACTGTGCCAGTTCCTCGGGTGTATGCACGATATTGCGGACAAGCACAGACGTCTCGTCTTCGAAGACTGCCATCTTGGTGGAAGTGGAGCCTGGATTGATTACTAATATCTTCATATTGCTGCTAATGCAAGGCTGTAATATTTCGACTCGGGACTATCGGCTCGTGACGGGAGCACACAACAGCACTGGGTGCCTTGCAGCACACCAGCCGTCTTGGCATAGCCGAAGAGCGTAATGGTCTTATAGAACACATTGCCTGCCACAATATCAGGGAAGATCAGGGCATCTGCCTGTCCGTCGATAACAGAGTGAATGCCTTTCTCACGCAAGCTGACACTGTCGAGCGATGTCTTCAGATCGAGCGGGCCGTCAATGATGCAACGCCCGAACTTTCCCGTCTGGGCCTCAGCGATGATCTCCAGATAGTCGACGGTATAGGGGAACGTCTTGGCGCTGACCTTCTCAGCACAGTGGATGAGCGAGATCCGAGGTTCTTCGATGCCAAGGGCGTGGCACACGTAGTTCATATAGTGGATCTGCTGGCGACGCTGTCCCTCTGTTGGCACAGGAATAACAGCTGCATCTGTGAAGAAGAGCAATTTCTCATACTTGGGAATCTCTGCCATCGCCACATGGGTGAGCACGTGGCCTGGGCGCAGGATGCCGTTCTCCTTATCTAATATCGCGCGAAGGATTACATCGGTATTGATGAGTCCTTTCATCAGGATATCGGCCTCACCGCTTTTACAGAGGGCAACGGCGCGACGCGCACACTCTTCCTTATCCTCGCCATCAACGTAGATAGGTTCGATGAATCCCATTTCCTTGCCTTTCTCCACAGCATATCGCGTGGAGGCATCGTTGGCACAAACTACGGCTACACGTTTCTTATCTCCTCGATGCTGGAGGAAAACAATCATGTCGTTCAGGGTCTTTATAGGCTGCATGGCTCTTAATTTTTGGAGTTTATGCTGCAAATATACAAAAAGTTTTGTATCTTTGCAAGCGAAAACGACTAAAAACAACGAATATGAAGAAATATCTGCTCATCACAGCTATTCTTACAAAGTGTCTGACACTTTGTGAGGCACAAACGGAACAGGCACCGATGGTGCTGAGTTACAACAAGCCAGCCACGTTTTTCGAAGAGTCGCTGCCCATCGGCAACGGTAAGCTCGGTGCCCTTATCTATGGAGGGACTGACGACGATATCATCTATCTGAACGACATCACCTTGTGGACAGGAAAGCCTGTGGACAGGAACCTCGACGCCGATGCTCACCAGTGGATACCGAAGATACGCGAGGCACTCTTCAATGAAGACTATGCCCTCGCCGACTCGTTGCAGCTCCACGTGCAGGGACCAAACTCGCAGTTCTACCAGCCATTGGGCACTCTGCATATCAAAGACTTGTCGTTAGGCGACGTCAAGGACTACTGTCGCAGTCTGAATATCGACTCTGCCATCGTGAGAGACAGTTATCTGCGTGACGGAAAACTCATCACGAGGGAATATTTTGCCTCGAATCCTGACAAGCTGATAGCCATACGTCTGAAAGGCGACATCAACTGTCGTATAGCCCTGACGGCCCAAATGCCCCACCAGGTGAAAAGCACGCTTGGACAAATCACTATGACGGGACATGCCACAGGCGACCCGCAGGAGAGCACTCACTTCTGTACGATGCTCAGCATCAAGACTGACGGAGAAATGGCAGCCAGCGACTCATCGCTCACCATTACCAACGCTCAGGAGGCAATCATCTATATCGTGAACGAAACGAGCTTCAACGGCTTCGACAAGCATCCTGTGAAAGAGGGCGCGCCTTATCTGGAGCAAGTGACCAACGACCTTTGGCACACTCAGAACATGAGTTTCGATGAGTTCTACGCTCGTCATCTGGCTGATTATCAAGCCATCTATGACAGAGTAAAGATCTGTCTGAACAAGGATGGACGGAATCCGAATGATCTGCCTGATGCCAAGGATCGCAGACTGACTGACCAGCTGTTGCTGGACTATACCAACGGAGGCGATCAGACACCATATCTCGAAGAGTTGTATTTCCAGTTCGGGCGCTATCTGCTGATTTCTTCATCGAGAACCAAGAATGTGCCTGCCAATCTGCAGGGACTCTGGGCACCACAACTATGGTCGCCCTGGCGTGGAAACTATACGGTGAACATCAATCTCGAAGAGAACTACTGGCCTGCCTTCGTGGCCAATATGGCTGAGATGGCTGAACCACTGGATGGATTCATTGCGGGATTAGCAGCCAACGGAAAGTACACTGCCAAGAACTATTATAATATAGGTGAAGGCTGGTGCTCGAGCCACAATAGTGATATCTGGGCGATGACCAACCCTGTAGGCGAGAAGAACGAGAGTCCGGAGTGGTCGAACTGGAACTTAGGAGGTGCATGGTTGGTGAACACCCTCTGGGAGCGCTATCAGTTCACACAGGATAAGAACTATCTGCGCCAGACCGCCTATCCGCTGATGAAGGGAGCAGCACGGTTCTGCCTGCGCTGGCTCATCGACAATCCCAAGCAGCCTGGTGAGCTGATTACAGCCCCCAGCACATCACCCGAGAACGAATACAAGACAGACAAAGGCTATCACGGCACTACTTGTTATGGCGGAACTGCCGATCTTGCCATTATCCGCGAACTGTTTATCAACACCATCGCCGCAGGTAAGATCGTTGGTGAGAGGGATAAGGAGATGGAACAGGCTCTGGCTCGTCTGCACCCCTATACCATCGGCCACATGGGCGATCTCAACGAGTGGTACTACGATTGGGATGACTGGGATTTCCAGCATCGCCACCAGAGTCACCTGATAGGTCTGTTCCCAGGAAGCCATCTGACAGATGCCACCCTGCAGAAGGCAGCAGCGCGCTCATTGGAGATCAAAGGTGACCAGACTACAGGCTGGAGCACGGGCTGGCGCATCAACCTCTGGGCCCGTCTGCACAACCCCAAGCAGGCTTATCATATCTACCAAAAGCTGCTCACACCGATTGCCCCACGTGGTTCCAAACCCTCAGAATGGAAGAACTGGCACAAAGGCGGAGGCACCTACCCCAACCTCTTTGACGCTCACCCACCCTTCCAGATCGATGGAAACTTCGGCGGTACGGCAGGTGTATGTGAGATGCTGATGCAAAGCTCGTGGAATGAGGAACGCGGAATGTGGAATGTAGAACTGCTGCCTGCATGCCCTGAGCAATGGAAAGAAGGTTCTGTCAGCGGACTCTGTGCACGTGGCGGTTTTGAGCTAAGCTTCAAGTGGAAAGACGGGTATGTGCGCGACTGCAGTATCAAGTCTAAGACTGGCGGCACACTCACCTTATTATATAATGGTCAGCAGAAAACAGTCAAACTGAAGGCTGGACAGACACAATCCGTCAAGACGTGGTGAGAAATCAGAGGTAACCCTGGCGCTTCAGTTCGTCGACGGTATCCAACAATTCCTGATACCACGCCTCACCAAAGCGACGGATCAACGGATCTTTCAGGAACTGATAAAGTCTGAGGTTCTCCTGAATACCCTTTGCCACAGCCATCTTGCAGACGCTCCAACGGTTGTAGTTCAGACCAATAAGTCCGCCACCCAGTTTCTTCTCACGGATGGGATATAAGGCACAACTGACAGGCTTGCAGAATCGGGTCTTACCCGCTCTGTAAGCCTTTTCCAATGCACAAAGGCAGCAGCTTTCTATGTTTACTGACGGTAAACTATCGTAGTACGTAAACACACAGTCCTTTCCCCTGACAATACTTGTCACAAGGTCGCCCTCCTGATCTGTATAGGCCACACCCTGCTTGTCAATCACAGACTGGGCAGAGGCAGAGAGATCGCCCCAGACAGCATCCAGGCACTCCTCGATTTCAGCTACTTCATCAAGCGTGACAGGCGCTCCAGCATCACCCTCGATGCAGCATTCACCCTTGCAGACACTGAGGTCACAACAGAACTTCTCCGTCAGGATTTCTGACGAAAGCAACACATCGCCGACTTGGAGGATGGGAGGTAATTGATTCATTTTTGGCACGGATTACACGGATTAACACGGCTTTCTACCAATGAATTGGACTCATGCCATTATCTTGTAAGTACTGATTGCAGCGAGAGAACTGATGCTGGCCGAACCAGCCACCGCGATTGGCACTCAAGGGAGAAGGATGCACCGACTCCAAAACGAGATTCTTGGTCTTGTCGATCATATACGCCTTACCTCGCGCATAGCCGCCCCAGAGCATATAGACGATATGTTCGCGATGCGAGGCAAGCGCCTGTATAGCCGCATCAGTAAACTTCTGCCAGCCCAGCGTTGAGTGGCTGTTAGCCTGATGCGCCCTCACTGTCAGCGAGGCATTCAGGAGCAGCACCCCTTGTTCTGCCCAGCGCGTCAGATTGCCCGATGTCGGAATAGGCGTTCCAAGGTCTGCCTGGATCTCCTTGAAGATATTCTGCAACGAAGGAGGGAACTGGATGCCGTCTTGCACAGAGAAACTCAGTCCGTGGGCCTGTCCTGGCTCATGATAGGGGTCCTGGCCGATGATCACCACCTTCACCTTATCAAACGGACAGAGGTTAAAGGCATTGAAAATCAGCTTACCAGGCGGATAGCAGGTCGTCTGCGTATACTCCTGTCGCACAGCCTGCGTCAGCTGTGCAAAATAAGGTTTCTCGAACTCACCATTCAGGTGTGCCTTCCAACTCTCTTCTATCTGTACTGCCATGCTAAAAAAATGGCACGGATTACACGGACTAACACGGCTATTCATGGAATGTTGAAGCCGTATCTCTCAAAGAGAGCCGCGTGATCCGTGCCTGAATAATTATTGATTATCAGAAATCAAGTTCTCACCAGTCATGTCTGAAGGCTGCTCCAGTCCCATGATGTGGAGGATAGAGGGAGCCACGTCAGCCAGACGTCCGTCCTTCACTGTAGCCGAGTTGTTGTTGGTTACATAGATGAAAGGCACGGGGTTCAGTGAGTGAGCGGTGTTAGGCGTTCCATCGGGGTTGATGGCATTATCAGCGTTACCATGGTCGGCAATGATGATAGCCTCATAGTCGTTGGCCTTGGCAGCCTCGATGACCTCACGCACGCAGTTGTCAACAGCCCATACGGCTTTAGCGATAGCATTGTAAACACCTGTATGGCCTACCATGTCGCCATTGGCAAAGTTCACCACGATAAAGTCATACTCCTGGGTATTGATGGCGCCGACGAGTTTATCCTTCACCTCGTAAGCACTCATCTCAGGCTTCAGGTCGTAGGTAGCTACCTTCGGAGAAGGAACCAGGATACGATCCTCACCCTCGTATGGTGCCTCGCGACCACCATTGAAGAAGAAGGTTACGTGAGCATACTTCTCCGTCTCAGCAGTGTGCAGCTGTTTCTTGCCCTGCTTGCTCAGATACTCGCCTAAGGTGTCCTCCACGTTCTCCTTCGGGAAGAGGATGTGCACACCCTTGAAGTTGGCATCGTATGGAGTCATGCAGTAGTACTGCAGTCCAGGAATAGTCTTCATGCCCTGCTCAGGCATATCCTCCTGAGTCAGCGCAATCGTCATCTCCTTGGCACGGTCATTACGGAAGTTGATGAAGATCACGACATCACCCTCCTCGATACAACCGTTTACACTGGCATTGTGGATAGGCTTGATGAACTCATCGGTGACACCCTCGTCATAGCTCTCCTGCATGGCCTGAACCATATCGGTAGCCTGCTTACCAGTACCGTTCACAATCAGGTCGTAGCCTTCCTTCACGCGCTCCCAGCGCTTGTCGCGGTCCATTGCATAGAAACGACCTACGATAGAGGAGATAGCTGCATCATTCTCAGCACATACCTTTGTTACCTGCTCGATGAATCCCTTACCAGAACGTGGGTCAGTGTCACGACCGTCCATATAGCAATGCACAAACACCTGGTTCTTCAGACCGTAAGCCTTACCAATCTCAATGAGCTTGAAGAGATGGTCGAGGCTTGAGTGTACGCCACCATCACTGGTCAGGCCCATCAGGTGCAGCTTCTTGTTGTTCTCCTTAGCGTAGGTGTAAGCAGCCTTCACCTGAGGATTCTCCATGATAGAGCCGTCCTTGCAGGCACGGTTGATCTTAACAAGGTCCTGATACACGATGCGACCAGCACCGATATTGAGGTGACCCACCTCAGAGTTACCCATCTGTCCGTCGGGCAGACCAACGTCCTCACCAGAGGCCATCAGCTGAGAGTGAGCAGAAGTAGCTGTTAACAGATCGAGGTAAGGAGTCGGCGTATTGAAAATCACATCACCCTTACCATGTTTACCGATTCCCCAACCATCGAGAATCATCAAAAGTGCTTTTTTTGCCATAATCTTATTACTTTTTAAACGTACGTTTTCTTTTTGCGGTGCAAAGTTACGAATTATTTCGGAATTAATCGCCAAAATCCAAACTTAATTGTCCATCGCCCAAGAGATTGTAGCTCTTGCGGTGATAGGGGGTGATGCCAAACTGCTTGATGGCCTCACGATGTTTCTTAGTGGGATAGCCCTTGTTTGAGAGCCAGTCGTATTGAGGATATTCCTCAGCCAACTGGTTCATATAGTCATCACGATAGGTCTTGGCCAGGATCGACGCGGCAGCAATAGACAGGTATTTGCCGTCGCCCTTGACGATGGTAGTGTGGGGGATTTGGATCTTGTTTACAGTTGACGGTTTACAGTTTACAGTTGATTTGCTGGCAAGCCCTTCTGTAGCCGCGGAGTAATCATCTGTAAACTGTAAACCGTCAACTGTAAACTCAAAATAGGGCTTAAAGCGGTTGCCGTCGACGATGATGGCTTCTGGGCGGACTTTCAGTTGGTCAAGAGCCCGATGCATGGCAAGAATAGAGGCATTGAGAATATTAATCTTGTCGATTTCATCAGGTGTAACAATGCCCACAGCCCAAGCTACGGCATCGCGCTCGATAATCTCACGAAGTTGATAGCGCTTTTTCTCAGAAAGCTGTTTTGAGTCGTTCAGCAACTCATTCTGATAGCCATCAGGTAGAATCACCGCTGCAGCATATACGCTGCCAGCCAAACACCCACGACCAGCCTCATCACAGCCTGCCTCCACCTTGCCTTCGTAGAAATGACTTGCCAGCATCTTACCTTTTTACTTTCTGACCTTTTTACCTTTAAAACATCTGAGACACACGACGGATGCTTGCTACAAGAACATCTATCTCCTCCTTCGTATTATAAAGGGCAAATGAAGCCCTCACCGTTCCTGAAATCCCTAAACGGTCCATCAGCGGCTGGGCACAGTGATGACCCGTGCGGACGGCTATTCCCAGGCGATCGAGCAAGGTACCCATATCCAAATGATGGATCTCACCCACATTAAAACTCACCACCGCATCTTTTTTTGGTTTACAGTTGACAGTTGACTGTTTACAGTTGATTTGCTGGCAAGCCATTCCGCCCTCAGTGTAATCATCTGTAAACTGTAAACCATAAACCGTCATCCCTTCTATCGTCATCAACTGCTCCATACAATAGCGGGTGAGTTCCTGCTCATGCTGCTGGATGGCGTCGAAACCCAGAGCCTCTATATATTCGATGGCTTTAGCAAGACCGTGTGTAGCGACATAATCAGGTGTTCCCGCCTCAAACTTAAAGGGCAGGCGCTCGAAAGTGGTCTTCTCCCAAGTCACCTTGTCGATCATCTCGCCACCACCCTGATAGGGAGGCAGCTTCTCGAGCCACTCCTCCTTGCCATAGAGCACACCAATGCCTGTAGGGCCATACATCTTATGACCGCTAAAGGCGAAGAAATCACAATCCATCGCCTGCACATCGACCTTGAAGTGAGGTGCGCTTTGGGCACCGTCTACCAATACTGGGATACCATGAGCATGAGCCATACTGATGATGTCCTCGACAGGATTCACCGTGCCTAGTACATTGCTGACATGAGCCACAGAGATAATCTTCGTGCGCTCTGTCATCAGCGTCTCCAACTGATCCAGGCAAAGGATGCCCTCATCGGTAATGGGAATATGTTTCACGATAATCCCCCGCTTCATCGCCTGAAGCTGCCAGGAGACGATATTCGAGTGATGCTCCATCTCAGTGACGATCACCTCGTCGCCTGGCTGCATCTGACTCTCGCAGAACGAGGATGCCACCAGATTGATAGCCTCCGTCGTACCACGGGTAAACACAATCTCCTCTATCTTCTTGGCATTGATAAACTGGCGCACTTTCTCTCGGGCTGCCTCATGCAGATCAGTTGCCTTCTGTGAAAGATAATGTACGCCACGATGCACATTGGCATTCACGTTAAGATACTCATCGCGCATCGCATCGAGCACGCACAATGGTTTCTGGGTGGTTGCCGCATTGTCGAGATACACCAGAGGCTTGCCATAGACCTCTCTCGAGAGAATCGGGAAATCCGTCCTTATTTGATTCAGATCGTACATTATTTCTTTCTTGTGTTCATGTGGACTTTCTCCCAGGTAACGGTACCATTCTTCTTGACGTGTACACGCACCAGATAGTCACCTGGATCAGGATTATTCTCCTCGCACATGGAGTCGAGTGTCAGATAGGTAACACCACCGACCACCTCGTCATCCCACTTATGGACGTGTCCGCAGAAGACGATGTTAGCTTTCCATTTCACGAACTGATTCAGCAGGAAAAAGCTCTCTTCGCGGGCAAAGGTAGAGGCGAACTGCAAACTTGACGGGCGGAAGATGTTCGTGTGGCTGAACACAAACGTGTTGCGAGTATATACACCATCCTGCTCGTCGTATTTATCATCAACCATACCTTGTTCTATCAAGTCTACCTGCTCCTTTCCAAGTGTACCGTTTGCCGTATCAAGGAAGATGAAATGATCCCAAACAAGATCTCCGTTTTCTTGGCCTACATAAACCCATCCATCATAAAATGAGGAGTGGAAGATATTAGACCACAACGCCCAACCGTTATGTGTAATATCATGATTGCCAACAACAGGGTAGAACGGATACTGGATTTGATCAAGCGAATATATCTTACCTTCTTCGTCCTCATAATAAGTAAGATCTTCTCCATCATAGTCCTCTGCAACATCAATAGAATCACCCCAAGCTTTCAAAGAATCTGCGAGATTGACCTCCTTATAATATTTCCGGGCGTACTTCAGCTTATATCTTTCAAGTACTTTTTCAAGATTAATATAATATTCCGCCTTGGTATCTGCAATATCACCGAGATGGGCATATAACAGGTCGTTGTTATCGAGTCCGATCTGCAACATCTCTGCCATACGCGCATCATCATTTGTCAAGTGACTGTCTGCACCCACCAGGAACGTATATTCATCACCTGTCTCACTAGCATCGAGGGACTTAAAATCCGATTTGTGCTGCTGGAAATAGAGGTTTGACATTTTCACACGATCTTCAACACCAGTACCTGATACAAGCACACCGATAGGGCTTACCTTCTCACATGAGGTGAAAATCAGGGCAGCAACGGCTGCCAGCAATGTATATTGTAACTTTTTCATCTTTACCAAACGTATTTAATTCCTAATTTTCCTGATGTCTCGTATCTGCTGGCGAGCTGACTCATACTACCCGCAGGGCGGATGTTGAACTCACCAAAGAGCTGCATGTCCTTCTTCAGCGACACATAGAAATTCAAGCCCCAGTTAATATTCCAGTTCTCATAATAGAACTCGTCGTAGTTGCGGAAGAAGATACCGATGTTCCAGGGATTCCAACGCGGACGGATGTTTGTACCAAAGCCGAAGGTAAACGTCAGCGGCTCAGTATAGCGGAAGTGGAGTGTATGGAAGGTTATCAGCGACTCACCCACACGTATGAATACATAAGGTGTCTCCCATGTCAGAGAGATGTTGGCAACCGTCTCGTTCGTGTGCCAACGGTTATATCGATTGTACATGAACTTGCCATCCAGATAGAAGTCCATCCAGGCCACTGGCAGTCGATAGCCACCCGATGCGTATGCAGAATAAAGCTGTTTGCCAAACTGAGCCTGACCAGCAGCCATCACGTTCCAACGGTTACCCAGATAGCGCTTATAAGACAGCTCCAAGCCACCAAACCCTCCACTGACAACATTTCCACCAAACATGGCGTAACCTAAAGCCTCGTTCCTGTGTTCACCATCAAACTTATGCACACCAGTATAATTCTGTGCAAAAGCAATCGTGGCAAACGACATACAACAAATCAATAAGAATTTTCTCATAAATCTCGTTATTTCTAGTTTTATTTGCATAATCTACATCCGTCGCACTTGTTGAGCTCGCCCCTGAATCGCTTCTCCACCAGGTAGTGCAGACGATCGCGCAGAGGCTCCAACTGCATCTTGTCGATGACTTCGTTGATAAAGGCATTCTGCAACAACAGCTTCGCCTCTTCGAGAGAGATGCCGCGCTGGCGCATATAGAAGAGAGCCGCATCGTTGAGCTGGCCTACAGTCGAGCCGTGGGCACACTTCACATCGTCGGCATAGATCTCCAGCATCGGCTGCGTATACATTCGGGCCTCCTTTGTTGCTGTCAGATTCTGGTTCGTCATCTGCGAGGTGGTTTTCTGAGCACCATGTTCTACCAGTACACGACCTGCAAAGGCACCTACAGACTGATCGTCGAGCACATATTTATAGAGTTCGTTCGAAGTGCAGTGAGTCGCCTTGTGGGTAATCAGCGTATTGTTATCGACATGTTGTTGCTTGTCAGCAATCACACAGCCGTAGCATTGACATTCAGCACCCTCTCCGGAGAATGTAAGGTCGAGTTTGTTACGGGTAATACCATTGTGGAGGGTAATGACATTGTGATTTACCCGACTGTCGCGCTGCTGATCGATATAGACATTACTGATGCGCACGTTCTTATGATGCGTCTCCTCCATGCAATAGAGGTCGAGCGATGCATTCTCACCCACATAGGCCTCAATGACCTGCGTGGCAAGGAAGTTACGATCATCGGCAGCATGGTCACAGAAGAGCATCTTGATCTCTGCCCCTTCCTCGAGGATGATGAGTACACGGCGGTTCACCATCAAATCGGGCACCCGACGCTGAGCGTTGCTGGGAGTGGCTTTCAAGATGTTTATAACCTGAATGGCACGATCGACCTTCACGTTCTTTGGTACATAGACCAGTAATCCATCCTGTGCCAGCATCGTATTGAGAGCAGTGATGGCATCGTCTGAGGTCTTTGCCAGCTTCGCATAATAGTCTGCCACGAATCCTGGATTGTCGCGAAGAGAACCAATGATAACGCCCTCAGGCAAGTGTCCCTTAGGTTTGTCATCGCGGAAGAACATATCATTTACCACGAAATAGAGTGAGGTCGAGAGATTAGGCACATCGCAACGGAAAGCCTGATAGGGATCGACGGGAATCTCCAGGCGGCTCAAGTTCACACCATAATCAGGCTCGAAGAGCTTCTGCATGTCTGTGTATTTGTAGCGCTCCACCTTTTTGGAAGGAAATCCCTGAGCCTTGAAAGCCTCAAAAGCCTCATCACGGACAGCATTCATCGCCTCAGGCGCATGATCAAAGATCATCTGCCTGGCTTGATGATAGAGATCTATATATTGTTGCTCTGAATTCATTCTTCTCCTATTTCTTCCTTAATCCAATCGTAGCCGTGCTCCTGAATCTGCACAGCCAGCTCTGGACCACCAGTCTTGACGATGCGTCCTTTATAGAGCACATGTACATACTGCGGCTTAATCATTTCAAGCAGGCGGTCATAGTGAGTAATCACGATGCACGAAGTCTCAGGCGTCTGAAGTTTGTTCACGCCCTCGGCCACGATACGCATGGCATCCACATCCAATCCGGAATCGGTCTCATCGAGAATGCTCAGTTTCGGCTCCAGCATCGCCATCTGGAATATCTCGTTACGTTTCTTCTCACCACCACTAAAACCCTCATTCACAGAGCGGTTGGCCAATTTCGAGTCGAGCTCTACAATCTTACGCTTCTCGCGCTGAAGCTTCAGGAACTCAGCGGCGTTCATAGGATCCAAACCTTGATACTTACGCTTCTCGTTGATAGCCGCCTTCATAAAGTTGGTCATTGACACACCCGGAATCTCCACCGGATACTGAAACGAGAGAAACAATCCCTCATGGGCACGATCCTCGGGCTTCATCTCCAGCAGGTTCTTACCGTTGAAATAGGCCTCGCCCTCAGTCACCTCATAGAGCGGATTGCCCACGAGCACAGCACTCAGGGTACTCTTGCCTGAGCCGTTAGGCCCCATAATGGCATGTGTCTCGCCATCGTTAATTACGAGGTCGATACCTTTTAATATCTCTTTCTCGCCTATCTTGGCGTGTAAGTTTTTAACTTCTAACATTCTTCTATTCTTTTAACAGCGAACTACAGGAATGCGTAACGACAGATGAACAAAGCGGCCAGAAGGATGGTTCCCCAGTTCATGTTGTTACGCTCGTCCTTGTCTTTCAATGTGCCTGACAACAGATGGATCAGCACATAGGAGATCACACCCATGAGTATACCATCGGATATACTATAAGTAAGTGGCATGAGGACGATACATACAAAGCAAGGTATAGCCGTTACATAATTGGTGAAATCAACCTTACGGATGTCGTGCATCATCATCACACCCACCAAGATCAGAGCAGCAGCAGTGGCCTGGGCAGGGATAGCAAGGAACAGCGGAGCGAAGAGCAGAGCCACAGCAAAACAGATGGCTGTGGTAAGACTGGTCAGTCCAGAGCGTCCACCTACGTTCACACCCGATGCACTCTCAACGTATGTCGTTACCGTCGATGTACCAAGCATAGCACCAACAGTGGTACCGATAGCATCAGCCATAAAGGCCTGACTCAGGTTCTTCACGTTACCTTTGTCATCGACCATACCTGCACGGTGAGATACACCAAGAAGAGTACCGATAGTGTCAAACATATCAATAAACAAGAATGTGAGCACCACAATAGCCATATCTACCGTGAATATATTGTGCCACTCAAACTGCATGAAGATTGGGCTGATAGATGGTGGCGTTGACATAACACCAGAAAAATTGGTAACACCCAAGGGGATACCTACGATAGTTGTTACCAAGATACCAATGAGCAATGCGCCTGTAACGCCTCTTACCAGGAGCGCTGCTGTCAACAAGATGCCAAAGATACTCAACAATACAGCGGGATCGTGCAGATTACCCAATGTGATGAAGGTAGCTTCCGACGAGGTGACGATACCAGCACCCTTCAGTCCGACAAAGGCGATAAAGAGCCCGATACCAGGGCTGATGGCCCGACGCAAGATCAAGGGGATGGCGTTGACAATATGCTGGCGCAGACCTGTAATAGTCAGCAGGATGAAGATAAGACCTTCAATCATAACTGCGGTGAGTGCAAACTGCCACGAATAACCCATGGTAAGAACGACGGTGAAAGCAAAGAAAGCATTCAGTCCCATGCCAGGAGCCAAAGCAAAAGGCAGCTTGGCATAGATTGCCATTACCAGGGTGGCTACTACAGCCGAGATACATGTTGTGGTAAACACGGCACCAGCATCCATACCAGTAGCGGAGAGAATGCTTGGGTTGACAGCTAAGATATAAGCCATCGTCAAAAAGGTGGTAATACCACCCATCACCTCCTTGCGTAATGTCATGGTGGAGGGATCAAATCCAAATAGTTTCTGTAACATGTCTATGATGTTTTTATCCTACAGTTCCTTCTAATGATACACTTAATAGTTTCTGGGCTTCAACGGCAAACTCCATGGGGAGCTTCTGTAACACCTCCTTGGCATAGCCGTTGACGATAAGTCCTACGGCTTGCTCTGTCGGGATGCCTCGCTGATTGCAGTAGAACAGCTGATCCTCCGAGATCTTCGAGGTGGTAGCCTCGTGCTCGAAGATAGCCGTATCATTGTGCACATCCATATAAGGGAAAGTATGGGCGCCACAATCAGAGCCCAACAGCAGCGAGTCGCAGCTCGAGTAGTTACGTGCATTATCAGCATTCGAAGTAGCACGCACCAGTCCGCGATACGAGTTCTGCGAATGACCAGCCGAGATGCCTTTAGAGATAATCGTCGACTTGGTATTCTTACCAATGTGGATCATCTTCGTTCCCGTATCAGCCTCCTGATAGTTGTTCGTCACAGCGACAGAGTAAAACTCTGCCTGAGAGTTGTCACCTCTTAAGATACAAGAGGGATATTTCCATGTGATGGCAGAACCCGTCTCTACCTGTGTCCAAGAAAGTTTGGAATCTACACCACGCAGATCGCCACGCTTCGTCACAAGGTTCAGCACACCGCCCTTACCGTTTTCATCGCCTGGATACCAGTTCTGAACAGTAGAGTATTTCACCTCTGCACGATCCTTCACAATGATTTCCACAATAGCAGCATGCAGCTGGTTCTCATCGCGCATGGGCGCAGTACAGCCTTCGAGATAGCTGACATAAGCATCATCGTCGGCAATTATCAACGTACGCTCAAACTGTCCCGTATTACGAGCATTGATACGGAAGTAGCTGCTCAATTCCATCGGGCAGCGAATGCCCTTTGGAATATAGACAAAAGAGCCATCGCTGAACACAGCTGAGTTCAAAGCTGCAAAGAAGTTATCACGATAAGGGACTACAGAACCCAAGTACTCTCGCACCAAGTCAGGATGCTCCTTAATAGCATCACCGATGGAGCAGAAGATAATACCCTTCTCACGGAGTTTCTCCTTGAAAGTGGTCTTCACACTGACAGAATCCATGATGGCATCCACAGCCGTATTGCCACTCAAGGCCAGTCGCTCCTCCAAAGGGATACCCAGCTTATCGAAAGTTTTTTCCAGTTCCGGATCGATCTTCCCGTCTCCCTTCGGCTTCTTCGCCAAGGGGTCAGCATAATAAGAGATGGCCTGATAGTCGATAGGCGGCACGTGGACATGCCCCCATTTGGGCTCTTTCTGTTCCTGCCAGTAGCGAAAAGCCTTCAAACGGAAGTCGAGCATCCATTCAGGTTCACCTTTCTTGGCAGAGATGAGACGGACAATATCCTCATTGAGGCCCACTGGAATGATTTCCGTATGGACATCCGTCGTGAAGCCGAACTCATACTTCTGTTCAGCAATACGACGTACCAATTCGTTATCGCCCTTTTGAGATTCTGGTATTATGTTCTTGTCTTTATTTTCCATTTTAGTTATATTTGATGGCCAGCATCGTCAGGTCATCACTCTGTTGTGCTCCATTCACAAAGGTGTGAACAGCCTCGTTCATCTGGTTGACAAGCTCCGCAGATTGGATATTCCCTTTAGCCAACAACGCCTCGGCCTGTTGGAGGATTCGATCATCCCCAAACTGGGCATGCAACTCGTCTTCAGCCTCGTTGAGACCATCCGTAAAGAGGAATATCATCATCTGATGATCAAATTGTATCTCCTGTGGAACAAAGTCCATACCAGCCATCAGGCCAAGTGGAACATTTGGTTCACAAGGCACCAAACTAACCTCACTACCGATGATTAATGGAGGATTATGACCTGCATTGCAATAATGCAAAAGACCTGTTCCAAGTTCCAATACACCCAAAAACGCCGTCACGAACATACTGGTATCATTTCCTTCTGCCAATGCATCGTTAAGGGCTTGGGCAATAAGATGTGGTTCCGCAGTATGTGACGAGATATTACGAAACAGTGAACGCGTCATGGCCATCACCAAAGAGGCCGGTACACCCTTACCAGAAACATCACCGATACAGAAGAACAACTTCTCGTCGCAAATATAGAAATCGAACAAGTCTCCCCCCACATCCTTAGCAGGCAACAGCATACCATAGATATCGATGTCATCACGCTCAGGATAAGGCGGGAAAGTCTTAGGCAGCATCGACATCTGGATGTCGTGAGCCACCTTCAGCTCGTTCTCGATAGCAGCCTTCGATGCTGTAGTATTCTTAAGTTCCTCTACGTATTCCGTGAGAGAATGCTGCATGCCCTCAAAAGAATCACGCAGCAGACGAACCTCGTCGTTATGTTTGATCTTAGGCAGAGGCGCACTGAAATTACCTTTTGCCACCTCATTAGCAGAATCTGCCAGTTGGTTCAGTGGTCGGGTAGCTCGCTTTACAACAATGCTACCAACGATTCGTGTCACCAACAAGGCTAGCGCTATCAATATAAGCAAGATAACACCAGCACCAATGCTGATGATATAAATCATGAAACTCGGCACCGCCAAGGCAATGCTCCAGTCCGTATGATCAATCGGCTCATAGAACACATAGGCGGAGATGTTATCCATATCAAAGAACTTGGAAGGGGTGGGCTGAAGGCCATTTTCACTATAAAAGCCTTTCTTACGTGCCACCATCATACGACCTATATGGTCGTCGATGGAATCTGATGTCTCGCCAGCCAGTTTGAAAAAGTTCTCCTTGATGACACGCTCATTCTCCGGATGCGCAATATACGTACCGTCTTTATTGATAATAAAGGTAAGGGTCAACTGTCGCCATTTGCGATCTGCCCAGTTGAGTACATTATCATCAGATGAATTCTCGTCGATATCATTACCAGTAAAGACTTTGATGTTTTCGCCATTGACAGTCAATCCCTTGACTGCCTTACCGCAGAACCATTCAAGCGACAAGTCGGCCCCAATGATAGCTACCGCCTTACCCTGCTTGTCATGAATGGGAATCATACAGGATACTAACGGTGTAATGGAATCCATCGCGTCAAAGAAAGGCTTCGACCAATAATTGCTATCAGCCTTTAAGGCCTCAGTAAACCACTCAGCCTTCAGATAGTCATGTTCTGCATCACCGATAAACCGATTCTCTACAACCCGTCCGCTATCGACTTTGATGGCGTATGGACAGTACCAATGACCTTTCTGCGGATAGTAATTGTCTATGAAGCTGATGCCACAACTACGGATATAGGGATTGTTGGCTACCACATCTTTCATGATGGTCGGCAACTTGTCTGGCCGATCAAGATTATTCTCTATCTCCGACACGTGACTTAACGTACCAACATAGACCGTCGATAGGATTCGGCTTACATTCGCATTGGAAGTAGACAGATAACTCTTATAGAGGTCTGTCTCTTCCATCTCACTGAAGCTCTTGACGAATACATAAATCCCATAGCCCGCAAGACCCATCACGATGAGTTGCGTCAATGCAATCCATCGTGTGAGCCGCTTGGCAAAGGAGCGTTTCTTGGGTTCCTTACTCATTCTTAAAGTTTCTGTTCTACCTCAATCTCTGTGAAGGTCTCGATGATATCACCTACCTGGATATCGTTGAAGTTAACCAGTGAGATACCACACTCGAGGCCTGTTGCGACCTCCTTGGCATCGTCCTTGTAACGCTTCAGGGCATCGATAGGAGCTGTGTGAATCACGATACCATCGCGGATGACACGAGCCTTATCCTTATTGTGAACCTTACCATCGGTAACCAGACCACCGGCAACAGTACCAACCTTAGAGATCTTGAATACCTGCTTAACTTCGATTTCACCAGAGATGATCTCCTTCTTCACCTTGTCGAGCATACCCTGCATCGTTGACTTCACATCATCGATAGCATCGTAGATGATCGAATAGGTATTGATTTCAACGCCCTCACGGTCAGCAGCCTTGCGGGCATCAGCAGAAGGACGTACCTGGAAGCCGATGATAATAGCCTCTGAAGCTGAAGCCAGCATGACATCATTCTCGGAGATCTGGCCTACGGCCTTCGAGATCACATTCACCTGAACCTTCTCGGTAGAAAGCTTGATGAATGAATCCGAGAGAGCCTCGATTGATCCGTCGGTATCACCCTTCACGATGATGTTCAACTCGTGGAACTCACCCAGAGCGATACGATGTGACAACTCGTCGAGACCCAGTTTCGTAGTCGTGCGCAAGCTCTGTTCACGCTGCAGCTGGATACGTTTGTTTGTAATATCGCGGGCTTCCTGTTCTGTATCCATAATATGGAAAGAGTCACCAGCGGTAGGTGCGCCATTTAAACCCAGTATGATAGCTGGCTCAGCAGGACCGGCCTTCTCGATGCGCTGGTTACGCTCGTTGAACATCGCCTTGACCTTACCCCAGGCCGTACCGGCAATGACGACATCACCAACCTTCAGCGTACCATTCGACACGAGCACGGTAGATACATAGCCACGACCCTTATCGAGTGAAGACTCGATGATACTACCAGTAGCCTTTCGATTAGGATTAGCTCTCAGGTCGAGCATCTCAGCCTCAAGCAATACTTTCTCGAGCAGCTCATCAACACCAATACCTTTCTTGGCGCTGATTTCCTGACACTGGTACTTACCACCCCACTCCTCAACGAGCAGGTTCATATTTGCCAAGTCCTCACGAATCTTATCTGGATTAGCGCCTGGCTTATCTATCTTGTTGATAGCGAACACCATAGGAACGTTGGCAGCCTGAGCATGAGCGATGGCCTCTTTGGTGGTAGGCATCACAGAGTCATCAGCCGCAACAATGATGATGGCAATATCGGTAACCTGAGCACCACGGGCACGCATGGCCGTAAAAGCCTCATGACCTGGCGTATCGAGGAATGTAATCTGACGACCATCCTTCAGCTTCACGTTGTAGGCACCGATGTGCTGGGTGATACCACCAGCCTCACCAGCAATCACGTTCGTGTTACGGATATGGTCGAGCAACGAAGTCTTACCATGGTCAACATGTCCCATCACCGTTACGATCGGGGCGCGAGTCACGAGATCGTTCTCATCGTCTTCCTCCTCAGTAATAGCGTTCTGAACCTCTGCACTGACGTATTCGGTAGTAAAACCGAACTCCTCAGCTACAATATTGATAGTCTCAGCATCGAGGCGCTGATTGATTGACACCATGATACCGATACTCATACAGGTACCGATGACCTGGTTCACACCAACGTTCATCATCGTAGCAAGTTCGGAAACTGTCACAAACTCCGTCAGCTTCAATACTTTGCTTTCAGCTGCCTGTGACTCCATCTCCTCCTGCATACGCTCGGCAACGGCATCACGCTTCTCCTTACGATACTTGGCACCCTTCTTGTTCTGATTGGTCTTAGAAGTCAGACGAGCCAGCGTCTCCTTTACCTGACGTGCAACAGCCTCATCGTCCACCTCAAGCGGCTTCTGAATCGGGCGGTTCTTCTTTTTATTCTTACCACCACCCTGCTGGTTGCTGTCCTGGAAGTTCTGGTTGCCTCCCTTATTCTTATTCTTCTTGTTATTCTGACCCTTATCCTGATTGGCTGCAGCTTCGATATCCACGCGCTCTTTTCCACCACGAATGCGCTCGCGCTTCTTCTTCTCACCGTTACCGCCATGCATCTGAGCCTGCTTCTCCTCGCGCTCCTTACGGCGCTCCTCCTTCGATTTCTTCTTAGGACGAGTGCTCTGGTTCAGTGAGTCGAGGTCGATCTTACCCAGCACGTTTACCTTTGGAGCCATCTTCTCCTCGCTCTTCAGCGTAAAGATCTCTGTCTCCTCCATGCTGGCAGATTCCTCCTGCTGTGGCTCTTCCTGCTCGACTTCAGCCTTTACCTCTTTTTGGGGCTCTGGCTGAGGTTCAGGCTTCTGCTCGGGTTCGGGTTCCACCTTCACCGTTACCTCAACAGGTTCCTCCTTCTTCACCTCTACAGGACTTTCCTGAGGCTGGGGAGCTTCTACAGGCTCCTGCTTGGGTTTTTCTTCCTTCTTGGCAGGTTTGCCGATAGCATCAAGGTCGATCTTACCCAGTGGCGTAAAGGTCTGACGCGTCTCTTCCTTTACCTCAGCCACTGGCTCAGGCTTGAATTCCTTTTTGGGCTTTTCCTTCTTCTTCGGGAATATCATTCCAGCCTGGGTCTTCACGTCCTTGTCGCCTTTGAACTCCTTGACTAGTGCATCGTACTGATCATCAGAGATCTTCGTATTGACATTTGCGTCATCCTTGATTTCTCCCAAGCTCGGCTTATTCTTCAGATAGTCTATTGCTGTCTGAAGTCCGATATTCAGTTCTGTTAATACCTTATTTAATCTAACACCCATTAATTCTTATCTCTTAAATCTTAATTCTTAACTTTACTCAAACTCCGCACGAAGTACGCTCAGCAGATGGTCAACGGTCTCCTCCTCCAGGTCTGCCTTCTCAATAAGCATCTCACGGGGTGCGTTGAGAACAGACTTGGCTGTATCCAGACCGATTGCCTTAATAGCATCGATAACCCACTGGTCGATCTCGTCAGCGAACTCGTCCAGATAGATATCCTCATCAGCCTCGTTCTCGCTGACTACACGGAATACGTCGATGGTGTATTCTGTCAGCATTGAAGCCAGTTTAATATTCATACCGCCACGACCGATAGCCAGCGACACCTCCTCGGGCTGCAGGTAGACCTCAGCCTTATGGTTCTCCTGATCAAGGATGATATTGGTAACCTTGGCAGGACTGAGTGCACGCTGAATAAACAGCTGCACGTTGCTGGAGTAGTTGATCACGTCGATATTCTCATTGCAGAGCTCGCGCACGATACCGTGCACACGGCTACCCTTCACACCGACGCAGGCTCCTACCGGATCGATGCGCTCGTCATAGCTCTCAACTGCCACCTTAGCACGATCGCCTGGCATTCGGGCAACGCGCTTAATGGTAATCAGGCCGTCGTTGATCTCTGGCACCTCAGCCTCCAACAGACGCTCGAGGAACACGGGACTTGTACGAGAGAGGATGATACGCGGGTTGTTGTTCTCGTTCTGCACTTCTTTCACGATGGCGCGAACCGTCTCACCCTTGTGATAGTTGTCTGAGGGGATCTGCTCTCCCTTCGGCAGGTGGAGCTCATTACCTTCATCGTCCATCAGCAGCACCTCGCGCTTCCAGATCTGGTAAACCTCGCCGCTGACAACCTGTCCTACCTTATCCTTATATTTCTGATAGAGAGAATCGTGCTCAAGCTCCAGGATCTTCGAAGCCAGCGTCTGACGCAGGTTCAGGATAGCGCGACGGCCGAACTTCTGGAAGTTCACCTCCTCACTCACTTCCTCGCCTACCTCATAGTCGGGCTCAATCTTCTGGGCTTCGCTCAGCGCTATCTCCTTGTTCTCATCCTCCACCTCGCCGTCAGCTACTACTACGCGGTTACGGTGAATCTCAAAGTCACCCTTATCAGGGTTGACGATCACGTCAAAGTTCTCATCCGATCCATAGATCTTGGCGATGACGTTGCGGAAACTCTCTTCCAACACGCTCACCAATGTAGTACGGTCGATGTTCTTGGTCTCTTTGAACTCCTGAAAGGTCTCAATCATTGAGGGGCCTTTCTCATCTTTCTTAATTGCCATTTCGTTTCTTTATTTTTTTACTTTTTTACTTTCTTAACTTTTAACCTTTACTTAAAGGCCAGAATATACTTGGCATACTTGATGTTATCCATCGAGTAGACCTTGTCCACATCTACGATGACTGGACGCTTCTTGCCTTCCTGCTTCTGCTTCTCCTGAATGGTCACCACAAAGTCGCGACCGTCAACCGACTTCAGGGTACCCAGGACTTTCTTCCCTTCCTGGTCGAGCACCTCAACGGTATCACCGATATGGTTGATATACTGCTGAGCCACCTTGAACGGCTGTCCCAGGCCTGCGCTTCCCACTTCCAGTTCGTAGTCGCCAAGCTCATCACCCAGACGCTCCTGAAGGAAACGGCTCAGTTCGGCACAGTCCTCTATCCACACACCATCAGCATGGTCGATTTCGATGACAATTCTGTCATCACTTGCAAAGTTAATGTCAACGAGGAAGTAGTCATTGTCATGCAACCACTCTTCCGTCAAAGTCTTGATTGTCTCTTTATTAATCATTTAATCTAAACATTATATATCGAAAATGAGAGACTCTTTCGAGCCTCTCATTCCGCTGAACGGGTGCAAAATTAAGCATTTTCCCGTTAACTACCAAATATTTAGCCGTTTTTTTACACAATCTACTTAATTTTTCTTTGGAGCCAATAATTTCTTGTACTCCTCGGGGCTCTTCAGCAGGCGGATAGCCTCCTTCAGCTGCTTATCATAGCCAAGGCCAGCCTCGATGGCTCCCGACTGGTAATAATAGGCTGCGATAATCTCCTGTTCCACAATCTGACGGATCACCTGCTCATGACGATCCAAGGCAAAGGCCACATCGTGGTTCAGCTTCTTCTCCAACTCATCAAAGGCTGTCTTGGCGTCGTCGTAATAGCCCTCGAACTTGGCTGTCTTCACTAATTCAGCCAGCTGTTTCTTGCTGACGGGATCGTAGGTAAAGCCACTCTTGATAACCAGTTCCCTGAACGTCTGCCAGTCAGCATCCGAGAGATGGAATTCGGCAGCAGGGGCAATGGTCGGGTGCTTGGAGATATAGTCGACCACATAGTCGAACATCACCTCTGTGGAATCCTGCCCAGAGGCTGAGAGATAGAAGGCGATATTCGGAATGGTGTCATTCTTCATCTCCACATCAGGCATGATGCCTCCACCATCGCGCACTTCACGGCCGTTACGGGTGTAGAACACCTTCGTCAGTGAGTCCGGTATATGTTCCCGATAGCCTCCGCTGCCTTTCTTGTAGTTGATGGCCTGGATACAACGCCCACTGGGGATATAGTATTTCGAAGTCGTCACCTTCATGTTCGTGTTATAAGGCAAGTCGATAGGTATCTGAACGAGTCCCTTCCCATACGTACGCGAACCTAATATTATACCGCGATCCAAATCCTGGATGGCGCCACTGGTAATCTCACTAGCCGAGGCCGTCTCGCCATTCACAAGCACCACCAACGGCATCACAGTGTCGAGCGGTTCCACTCTGGTCTTATACTCCTTGTTGGCCTGTCTCACCTTGCCACGATTCTCCACAACTGTGATACCTTTAGGCAACCACAGATTCAGGATATCGACAGCCTCCTGTTCAGAACCGCCGCCATTACCACGCAAATCGAGGATCAGCGAGGTGGCACCCTGTTTCTTCAGGTCGATAAGAGCCAAACGCATATCCTTGGCACAGCCCTCCGTGAAGGAGTTCAGGTTGATGTAGCCTACATCACCCTCCCTGATGCCATAATAAGGCAGTTCAGGCAACTTGATGTTACGACGCGTAATCTTAAAACTCATCAGTTTACCCGTAGAGGGTCTCATCACCTTCAGGAGAAAACTGGTACCAGGCTCTCCTCGCAGATGGTCACTCACATAGCCCACCGTCTTATCATTCATCAGTGTATCGTCGATGCTGATGATCACGTCGCCCTTCTTCAGTCCTGCCTCAGCAGCTGGCATATTGGCATAAGGCTCATCGATCACGACGCGATCCAGCTTCTGATGCTTACGAATCAGGGCACCGATACCCGCATACTTTCCCGTCAGCATCATTCGCAGGTTCTTGGTTTCATCCTGCGCATAATACTCTGTATAAGGATCCAGGCTCCTGAGCATCGCATTGATACCCGTGCCGATGGTTTCCTTAGGACTCAACGTATCAACATACAGCAGTTCGAGGTTCTTATACACCTGATTGAAGATATCAAGATGCTTGCCCACCTCGAAATGATGATCCACATTTTTCTGTGCTGATGCTGAAAGCGCCATACCCAGCAACATAAACAACGCTATGATATATTTCTTCATTTTCCTTTTTACTTTTTTACCTTTTTACTTTTAATTGACGGTGCAAAATTACATGATTCTCTCAAAAAAACGTTCATTTTACCCTCTTTTTTGCAAAAAATTTAGGTTTCGATGAATTTTACCTGCTTCAGTAGCTCAGTTGGTTAGAGCACCTGACTGTTAATCAGGGGGTCGTTGGTTCAAGCCCATCCTGAAGCGCCAAAGAATGAGTCCTGTAGGTCAATGACTTACGGGACTTTTCTTTTTCTCACATTTCAAATTTGTAGCCAAATTGTAGCCAATTCTGAATATTTGTAGCCACTCAGTGTTTCACCTTTGCAGAATCTGTAGCCACTAATCCTGCAAAAGATAATATTTGCAGAGTGTTGTCAAGTTCTAACGTTGACAAGTTGAAAAAGTATATGTGGTTTCAACTGTCAACAGCAGGTTTTCAAAGAAAAATGATAATTATTTCTAGTTACGCAGAAAGGCTGCATAGGGGTATTGTACCTTTGCACCAGAAAACCAATGGAAGTATGGCTGAGTGGTAAGGCGACACGCTGCTCGCTCGGCGACGAAGGAGACGCTTGCCAGAGCAAGAACGTGTAAAAACGAAAGGTTTCGGAGGTTCTTTGCGAGCAAAGCGACCAAAGGTCGAGCGCGAATCCTTCTGCTTCCGCAAATTGGAGGTTTGGCAGAGTTGGTCTATTGCACTGGTCTTGAAAACCAGAGGGCGGTAAAACGCCCCAAGGGTTCGAATCCCTTAGCCTCCTCTTTTTTAATGAGGTGTTCTCCAGCGGCAACGAGAGCAGACTGTAAATCTGCCGCCATTCGGCTTCGTGGGTTCGAGTCCCGCCACCTCAACGATGGGAGCATAG
>ONKL01000043.1 GCA_900318395.1 uncultured Prevotella sp. | reverse complement strand
AGCAAGCTTTCATTGCTCTCGCTCCTAGGAGCCTTGTATAATTATCATTTGCTCTGTCTCAGAACGACTATCCAGTATCAAGTTATAAGCACCTATCATTTTTAATTTGACGGTTCGTTTCTTATACCCAAGAGCATTACTGCTCTTGCTTCTTGTACTACTTCTGTCTATGTAAATCTTTCAAAGAACTCTTCCTTTATGCCCCCGCACCTCGTTTTTTGCGCGAAAGCGAGTGCAAAGGTACAACAAATTTAGTTACCTTCCAAACTTTTAGGAGAAAATTTTCTCAAAAACATAAAATTTTTCGGGTTTATTGACAGAAGTACGCATTTAATTTGTATTTTTGCAGCAGAAAAGAGAAGATTTAGCAGAAATGGCACAGATATCAGGCATTCAAAAAGCATTCATCCAACTGCATCTTTCTGTGATGTTGGCTGGCTTTACAGGTCTGTTCGGGAAACTGATCACGCTCAACGAGGTGGATATTGTTTGGTATCGCATGCTTTTCACCTCTATTATATTATTAGTATTCACCGGACTGCCACAAATAGAGAGGAAAAAACTGCTGCAACTTGGTGGTTGCGGTGCTTTGTTGGGGCTCCATTGGATGCTGTTCTATGGCAGTATTAAGGCGTCGAATATATCCATCGGCGTTATCTGCTATTCGCTTGTGGGCTTCTTTACCGCCATTATCGAGCCCATCATCTATCGCAAGAAGATTTCTACAACAGAAATTCTATTCTCATTAATAACTGTATTAGGCTTGCTCTGCATTTTCTCTTTCGATGCCCGATATCGTTACGGTATCTCTATCGGCGTCTTGTCATCTTTTGTTGCTGCCTTATATGGCGTTTGCAACAAGAAGGTCAGTGTAGGAGTGAAAACACGCACAGTATTATTCTACCAGATGAGTGCAGGATTAGTGGTCGTCAGTATGATTATACCGTTATATCTAATGCTGTTCCCTGCGCATCAGGATGTACTCGTCATTCCTGAGGGTAGCAACTTATGGTGGATGCTCTGTCACGCACTATTTTGCACGGTTGCGATGTATATTCTGCAGATTCAAGCCTTAAGAACCCTCTCCGCCTTCACCGTCAATCTGACATATAATCTGGAACCTTGCTATACCATCGCCATCGCCTTTATCGTATTTCACGAGGCCAGAGAACTGAATTTCTCATTCTACATCGGTATCGCCTTGATTCTGATCAGTGTCATACTACAAACATGGAGGGCAACACTCTCCAAGAAGTAGTTGCCCTCCATATAATATATAAGGTACGCGCGACTATTCGCGACGGCCAAAGATACGAAGCAGATAGATAAAGAGGTTGATGAAGTCGAGATACAGTGTCAAGGCTCCCAACAAAGCCAGCTTCTGCGCACCTTCGCCAGCATCAGGTGCCATCTGCAACATATTCTTGATTTTCTGTGAGTCATAAGCTGTCAGACCTACGAAAATAAGTACGCCCAAGTAGCTCACGATCATTTCAAGTCCAGAGCTCTTCAGGAAAATATTCACAATCGTGGCGATGATAATACCAATCAGAGCCATAAACAGGATCTTACCCATCGAGGTGAGATCAGTCTTCGTGGTATATCCGATGAATGCCATCACTGCAAAGGTACCCGCCGTGATAAAGAACACGCTGGCGATACTCGACATCGTGTAAATTAAGAATATCGAGGAGAGAACAGCACCATTGATAACCGAATAAAGCACAAACATCAATGTAGCCGTTGTCAGAGACAACTTATTGATGGCTGCCGTAATACCGATTACAAGTGCAAATTCAGCAATCACCAGTCCCCAGAAAAGAATCTGGTTGGAATAGATAGCCGTTATCACTCCCGGACTTGTTGCTACACCATACGCCGTTACACCAGTTAACACCAATGCCAGCGTCATCCACACATACACTTTCCGCATCAAGGCAGGAAAGGCTGCCGACATCGAAAGCTCTCGCTCACGAGTCATGCTGTCAAAATTCAATTCACTATAATTCATACTTTAAACTATTTATTCGTGATTCAAAACACAAAATGCAAAAATGATGCCACAAAGGTAAGCATTTACTTTTAATAAAACATAAATTAAGGGGACAAAATACCGAATTATTAGTATTTTTGAAATTTTTTCACTATATTTGTACCCAATAAAGAACTATAAATAATACGCAGAACAAATATGAAGATCGGACTATTTATCCCTTGTTATGTAGATGTGGTTTACCCTGAAGTAGGAATTGCTACATACAAATTACTGAAACATCTGGGGCTTGACGTGGATTACCCATTGAACCAGACTTGTTGCGGACAGCCGATGGCTAATGCAGGTTTTGAGAAACAGGCGATTCCTCTGGCAGAGAAATTCGAGGAGAAATTCAAAGGCTTCGATTACGTCGTATCGCCATCCGTCAGTTGTACTGCCTTTATTAAGCTGAACTATCCACGCCTGCTGAACCACGAATGTGAGACAGCCAAGAAAGCGATGGATGTAGTTGAGTTCCTGCACGATGTCGTCAAGGTGGAAAAGCGTCTTGGTACTTTCCCACACAAGGTAAGCCTGCACAATTCATGCCACGGTGTACGCGAATTAGGCCTCAGTTCACCAAGTGAAGAGAATGTGCCGAAGTTCAATAAGATTAAGGATCTTCTCGAGTTAGTCGACGGCATTCAGGTGGTAGAGCCCGAGCGTCCAGATGAGTGCTGTGGTTTCGGAGGTATGTTCTCTATCGAAGAGACGGCTATCAGTGCACAGATGGGCAAGGATAAGGTTGAGCGCCATATACAGACAGGTGCTGAATATGTGACTGGCCCTGACTGTTCTTGTCTGATGCACATGGCTGGTGTAGCCAAGAAGCAGGGACTGAAAATCGAGTTCAAGCATGTGGTGGAAATTCTGGCCGCAGGACTGTGAGAAGTGAAAAGTTAAGAGTTAAGAATTAAGAGTTAAGAGTTATGAGTACAGCACATAGTAATGCAGCAAAAGAGTTCTTGAAGAACCAGACATACGCCAAGTGGCACGATGCCACTTTCTGGTCAGTACGTACCAAACGTGACAAAATGGCATACGGTCTTGAGGAATGGGAGCAGTTGAGAGAGAAAGCCTCACAGATCAAGCGACATACGATTACCCATCTTGACGAGTATCTTGACCAGTTCGCTACGAATGCTGAGAAGAATGGCTGCATCGTTCACTGGGCAAAGGACGCTGCAGAGTTCAATGAAATTGTCTACGGCATCCTGAAACAGCACAACGTGAAGAAGATGGTGAAGTCGAAGTCGATGCTGACTGAGGAATGTGAGATGAACCCCTATCTGGAGGCTCACGGCATCGAGGTAGTAGAGACCGACCTAGGCGAGCGCATCATCCAGCTGAAGGGACAGAAACCCAGTCATATCGTGATGCCTGCCATCCATCTGAACCACGACGATGTAGGCGAGCTGTTCGAGGAGAAGGGTATCTCTACGGAGAAGGGAAATCATGACCCCACTTATCTGACTTATCGAGCCCGCCTGAGCTTGCGCAATGAGTTCCTGACAGCCGATGCCGGAATGACTGGCGGAAACTTCGGTATAGCCGCTACGGGCGACATCGTCGTATGCACCAACGAAGGTAATGCCGACATGTCAACCTCTTGCCCGAAACTGCACATCGCAGCCATCGGCCTCGAGAAGATTATTCCGAACTACGACTGTCTGGCCGTCTTCCAGCGCATGCTCTGTCGTGCAGGCACAGGCCAGCCTACAACCACCTACACCTCCCACTTCCGCAAGGCTCGTCCGACGGCAGCTCCGATGCATATCATCCTTGTGGACAATGGCCGTTCTGAATGGATCGGCAACCCTGAGCATTGGGAGGCTCTGAAGTGCATCCGATGCGGCTCATGCATGAACACTTGTCCTGTCTATCGCCGCAGCGGCGGCTACAGCTACAGCTATTTCATCCCTGGTCCCATCGGCATCAACCTCGGTATGCTGCGCGATCCTGAGAAGCATTCCGGCAACGTAAGCGCCTGCACACTCTGCAACAGTTGTCAGACGCTTTGCCCAGCGAAGGTGAATCTTGGCGACCAGATCTATCTGTGGCGCCAGCAGCTTGACGACTTTGGCACCGCCAATCCTGAGAAGAAACTGATGTGTAAAGGCATGAGCACCCTCTTCGGCAGCAGCAGCATTTACAACACAGCCACTGCTATGGCTCCACTGGCAAACCTGATTCCTGCTCCCCTGATGAATCTGAAGCTGAACCCGTGGGCTGAAGGTCACAAGATGATGAGTTTCCCGAAGGAATCATTCCACTCAATGTGGAAAAAAGGCAAAGTGAAATAGGAGTGAAAAATGAGGAGTGAAAAGTGAAAAGTTAATAGTGAGAAGTTATGAGCAGTAAAGAAGATATCCTGTCAAAGTACAGAAAGAATATACAGCAGAAATACGACATGCCGTCGCTCGACGACATCAAGGCCATCACCTACCCCGACCCTCTGGTACAGTTTATCACGATGACAGAGAGTGTGGGAGGTCATGTCATTGAAGTGAAGGAAGGACAGAATGTCAACGACATCATCAAAGGCCTGTTCCCTGATGCCAAGGAGATTGCCTCGAACCTGCCAGAGATTACGATTGCCACGAGGGATCCAGACAACGTAGGGCGAGCTCGCGACCTGAACGGTACTGATGTAGGTATTATCCGTGGAAAGTTCGGTGTGGCCGAGAATGCCTGCGTGTGGGTGCCCCAGACGATGAAGGAGAAGGCCGTCTGCTTCATCTCTGAGAACCTGATCATCCTCTTGCCGAAGAGCCAGATCGTGAACAACATGCACGAGGCCTACAAACGCATCGAGTTCGATGAAACTTACGACGGCTACGGCACCTTCATCAGCGGTCCCTCGAAGACTGCCGATATTGCACAGGTATTGGTGATGGGTGCCCAGGCAGCAAGAAGTGCCACGATTCTGCTCATGCCAGAATAAATGCCCCGCTGTCATCGCTGTCATCGTCATCGCTGTCATCGATGGCATCGCTAAATGTACTGTTTATGATAGCGAAACAGGCTATTTGAAGGCGTTAAGAAGTGCTATGACTCGCTCTGTCTCTACATCGGTTAGGGCTTGATGGCAGGGGATGGAGAGCTCTTGGGCGTGGATTCGCTCGGTGATGGGCAGAGAAAGGTGGTTCCTGGCAGGGAAACAGTGCTGCTTGTGGGGCGGTATGGGATAGTGGATTTGCGTCTCGACACCATTGTCTGAGAGGTATTTTTGCAGTTCATCGCGACGCTCACACAACAAGGGCAGGATATGATAGACAGAGTCGCGAGGGGTGAGCGAGGATCGAGAATACTGATCGTTGCCCTCGAAACGTAATATCATGAGGTCGTTGCTTACTTCTCGTTGATATCGAGCGGCAATCTCCTTGCGGCGCTGGTTGTCGGCATCGAGATGCTTCAGCTTCACATCGAGCACAGCCGCCTGAATCTCATCCATCCGACTGTTGCGCCCCAGATAGTCGAACACGTATTTCCTGGAAGAGCCGTAATTGCCTAAAGCCTCAACCACGCGAGCCAAAGCCTCATCGCTGGTAGTGACGGCTCCTGCATCGCCAAGTGCTCCGAGGTTCTTCGTGGGGTAGAAACTATGTCCGGCTGCATCGCCAAGGGAGCCGGTTTTTCGAGGAGTGAGGAGTGAGGAGTGAGGAGTGAGGAGTGTGGAGTGTGGAGTGAGATATGTACAGCCGTGGGCTTGAGCGTTGTCCTCGATGAGCTTCAAATGATGCTCGCGGCAGATGTCGCCAATCCTTGAAGTATAGGCACAGCAGCCGTAGAGATGGACAATCATGACGGCTTTCGTACGCTCTGTGGTGGCCTGCTCTATCAGTGTATCGTCAATCTGCAAGGTCTCCCAAGAAGGCTCTACGAGAACGGGCTTCAGGCCGCACTCGGTGATGGCGAGGATGGAGGCGATATAGGTGTTGGCAGGCACGATGACTTCATCGCCCCGTTGCATGACTCCCATCTCCATGTAGGCTCGGAAAATCAGGGTGAGCGCATCGAGCCCATTGCCACAGCCGACGCAATAGCGGGTGCCGATATACTCGGCATAATGCTGCTCGAACCTCCGCGTGGCTTCGCCTTTCAGATACCAGCCACTATCGAGAACCCGACTGACGGCGCTTCGGATTTCCTCGTCATACAGACTGTTGACGGCTTTCAAGTCGAGATACTTGATCATAGGCTGTACTCGTAAGTGTCGTAGCAAACGGCTCTGCCGCCAAAGCCTTCCTTCTGGAAGATCAGCGAGTCGTTCAGATCGTTATTGTCAGGACGGTTTGACGTTCCGAAGTCGAAGAACTGCGCGCCGTTCTCCGTGCATTTATCCATCAACGTGGTGAACAGCAGATCCAAGGCTCCCACCCTACGGCCTTCCTCGTTGGCGGATATATACTGCGTCTTCACCGTGCGCGCGCATATATATAATAAGGTGCCGCCAATTACGCGACCTTCCCTGCAGGCCACAAACAAACGGATTTGCTGGGGGAATCGTGACTTCAGCAAGACAATCTCCGCTAACGAATGCACAGGGCGGGCATCGTATCTTGCCTTCAGATTAGCCTCCAGCAGAGGCCAGAACTCACTGCAATCCAGAGATTCCCTGATCTCCACGCCTGCCTTCTGAGCCTTCTTCACACAACGCCTGCGCAACTCGGAAAGGGGCAGGCGATGGCTAAGCATCACCACCGACGATACATCGCGCGAACAAATCTGCGCCTGGCAAACATGATGCAAGGCAAACAAATCTTCTTCTGCTGGCAGACTGGCATAAACCCAAGGGATATGTTTATAGATCACCCGCTTGAAACCTTCCTGACGCAGAAAGTCATTCACGGCCACGAAGGCATCGCGAACCACTGCAGTCTTACCATCCGACATCAGCAGCAGCCCGCCATAGGTCAGTCCCTGGTGCGAATAAAACACATCGGCCTTCCTGTTAGCAGGCAGCAGCGCATACAACTCAGACTTGCGATACACCATCAGCGAACAGTCCTCGAAACGGTCGCTATGATAGTCCATATAACGACGATCGAAGAGAAAAGTTCCGTTCTTCGATGCAGCCACGAATGCATTCCATTCGGAGGCCTGCTCTGCCGTGTATCGTCTGACTTCGAACATTATGCCATCAGCCGCAAGAACTCATCGTAATCATAGATATACTCATCCTCATCGAAAAGCTCAGAGGCCAGTACCAGACAGACGGCACCGCTGGAGAAATCCTCCAACGTGCGCCACACGCCAGTACCGATATAAAGACCCTGATAGGGATGATTCAGATGGAACGTCTGATGCTCCTTGCCATCGAACACCTCCACATCGAAGGAACCGCTGACGGCCACCACGACTTCCTCACAGGTGCGATGAGCATGACCACCACGGCGCTCACCCGAGGGTACATCATACGTCCAATAGACACGGGCAATCTCAAACGGCACGTTCTTCATCTGTTCCGCCACCGTCAGATTGCCTCGTGGGTCTACGATCTTCGGAAGATCTATCAGTCTAGTGGAACTTCTCATAAGGGTCAGTACCTAAGACGGTCTTTGCCAGACGCTTCGCCTTGTCACGCAGGGCATTGACATCATCGCCTACCTCACCATAGCAGAGAACGACACCCATGCGACGGCCTTTGTGAGCCTCAGGCTTGCCGAAAATGCGGATACGCGTGCGGTCTTCCTTCAGAGCCTCATCGAGGTTATAGTCGAGCAGCGAACGGTCTACAGGGGTAGAAGCCTCCTTAGGCGACAGAATCACAGCCGATGCGCCAGCATGCTCCAGATGGATGGCAGGAATGGGCAGACCCATCACGGCACGGAAATGGAGCTCGAACTCGCTCAAATTCGTGGTGTGACCAAGTGTCACCATACCGGTATCATGCGGACGTGGAGAGAGCTCAGAGAAGATCACCTCACCCTGCTTGGTCAGGAAGAACTCAACGCCCCAGATACCAGCACCCGTCAGCGCCTTCGTCACCTTATCGGCCATCATCTGCGCCTGTTTCAGAGCCTCATCAGAAATCTTATAGGGTTGCCAAGACTCACGATAGTCGCCTGCCTTCTGCACATGTCCGATAGGAGGACAGAAGAGCGTAGGCCATCCATTTTTCTGAGTAACAGTAAGCAGCGTGAACTCAGAGTCAAAATCAATGAATTCCTCAACAATCACCTCCTTCACGTCGCCACGAGAGCCCTCCATCGCCTCCTTGAAGGCCGTCTCAAGCTCAGCCTCATTATGGACATAGCTCTGGCCATGACCGGAGGAAGACATCAGAGGCTTTACCACACAGGGGAATCCAATCTCGTCAGTAGCAGCTTTGAACTCCTCGAATGTCTTTGCATAGAAATATTTTGCTGTACGCAAGCCCAGTTCCTTAGCGGCAAGGTCGCGGATGGCACGACGGTTCATTGTGAAATTCACGGCACGGGCAGATGGAGTCACCTGAATGCCCTGCTCCTCGAATTTAAACAGGCGCTCCGTACGGATGGCCTCAATCTCGGGCACGATGATATCAGGCTTATGCTTGTTTACCACAGCCTCGAGTGCATCGCCATCGAGCATGGAGAACACCTCGCGCTCATCGGCCACCTGCATGGCTGGCGCATTATCATAACGGTCGCAAGCTATCACGTACTGACCTGCACGCATAGCAGCAATTACGAACTCCTTACCGAGTTCACCTGAACCTAAAAGCAATATCTTCTTCATTATTTACCTTTTTACTATTTTACCTTTCTAAGGTTTGTTTCATCATTTGCCACTCTGGGGTGACGGCTAATTTACGGACACACTGATCGATACGCGCCATAGCCTCTTCTTGCGAGAGATTGAGTTTTGCGGCAATCTCCTGCAGCGATTTCCGCTCAGCGCCAAAGAGACCATAATAATGCGTCACAGCCTCTTCATCCTCAGGCGGCAGCAGGAAGAGCAGATGCTCCAGATAGTGCTCCATCTGAGGACTGATGCTCTCGGGGTGCAGTCCGATATGCACCAGAAAGGAGTGAAGTGTGCGCGAGAGATTATCTGTTGGCATACATGTTATCGTAATACTTCTGGTAGTCGCCAGAGGTCACATTGTCAAGCCACTCCTGATTGTCAAGATACCAGCGGACGGTCTTTTCGATACCCTCCTCGAACTGCAGACTTGGCTCCCATCCGAGTTCCCTCTGCAGTTTTGTGCTGTCAATCGCATAGCGCAGATCGTGTCCAGCACGGTCGGTCACGAAGGTAATCAAGTCCATATCCTCACCTTCCTTACGACCCAGCAGACGATCGACGGTCTTAATCACCACCTTGATGATATCGATGTTCTTCCACTCGTTGAAACCACCGATGTTATAGGTATCGGCAATCTTTCCCTCATGGAAAATCACGTCGATGGCACGGGCATGATCCTCTACATACAACCAGTCGCGCACGTTCTCACCCTTGCCATAGACGGGCAACGGCTTGCGATGACGGATGTTGTTGATAAATAGCGGAATCAGTTTCTCAGGGAACTGATAGGGGCCATAGTTGTTCGAGCAGTTGGTCACGATGACGGGCATACCGTAAGTATCGTGGAAGGCGCGGACGAAGTGGTCGCTCGATGCCTTCGAGGCCGAATAGGGCGAATGGGGCTGATACTTCGTGGTCTCCAGGAAGAACTTATCGCCGTATGCCAGATGGTGCTCAGCACTCGATGCAGTGGTGGTGAACGGAGGCTCGATACCCTCTGGGTGAGTCAGCTCCAATGCGCCATATACCTCATCGGTAGAAATATGATAGAAGCGCTTGCCCTCATACTTCTCAGGCAGAGATTCCCAATAGAGCTTGGCAGCCTGAAGAAGGCTTAAAGTTCCCATCACATTGGTCTTGGCAAAGGTGAAGGGATCCTTGATAGAGCGGTCTACGTGCGATTCTGCAGCCAGATGGATGATGCCATCCACCTTCTTATCCTGCATCAGCTTGTAGAAGGCATCGAAGTCGCAGATGTCCATCTTCACGAACTCGTAATTAGGCTTATTCTCAATGTCCTTGAGGTTAGCCAGATTACCTGCATACGTCAGTTTGTCGAGGTTAATGATGTGATACTCAGGATACTTGTTCACAAACAGGCGCACAACGTGGCTTCCAATAAAGCCTGCGCCACCAGTAATTACAATTGTTCTTTTCATCCTTTAATTATTTTTTTTCTTCACAATATAATCACGAATTTCCCATATTATTTGTTATTACTTAATGTTATAACTTCCAAATCCTTGAATTCTTTTCCATCGATAGTCAGTCGGACAAGCGTCCGCTCCTTATGCCAGCCCTGCAGGCCAGCAGCTCCTGGATTGATGTGCAGCAGGTTCAATGTCTTGTCGTATTTCACTTTCAGAATATGTGAATGCCCAGCCACGAACAATTGTGGCGGATTGGCAAAGAGCGTAGAGCGGATGCTGGCATCATAGTTGCCAGGATAGCCACCGATATGCTTGATGAGCACATCCACATCCTCGACCTTGAATCGGTTCAGCTCACGATACATCAGTCGCAGATCACCACCATCGCAATTGCCACAGACAGCCCTGAAAGGACGGAAAGCAGCCAGTTTCTCAGCCACCTCCACACTGCCGATATCACCTGCATGCCAAATCTCGTCACAAGGTTCGAAATAGTACAGATACTTATCGTCCCAATAGCTGTGCGTATCGCTCAATATACCTATTCTTTTCATATCTCAAATCGTTTTAACAGTTGCAACGGGGCGCTCCAAGGTATTCATATACCACCACAACATGGGCAATGTCATAGCAAACGAGCCGAAATCACTGGCTGGCATCGAGTACCAGACACCATCGAGTCCCCAGAACATCGGAAACACATACGCCATCGGCAGCAGAAGGAACAACTGACGTGACAAAGAAAGGAAGATGCTGACCTTCACCTTTCCGATGCTTTGGAACAAGTGAGTGATCGTGGCTTGCGAACCCACAACGAAGAACACCAGCATGTCGAGCCTTATACCTCGCGCAGACAGATTGATGAGTGTCTCATCTGTCGTAAAGATACGGGCTATCTGCCGTGGGAAGAACATCGAGAGTGCCCAACCCGCGAAAAGCAAGGCTGTAGCGCAAGCAATAGTCAGCCACAGACAACGGAACATACGATCATACTTCTCTGCGCCATAATTATAGCCCACAATCGGCTGCATACCCTGATTCATACCCATCACGAACATGAAGAACACCATCACCACCGAGTTGGCTATCGAGTAGGCTCCTACTGCCATATCTCCACCATAGCGCACAAACTGATTGTTCATAAAGATCACGATGATACAGCTCATCGCGTTCATCAGGAAGGGCGACACACCGATAGAGATGATATTGCGCACCAGATCGCCTCTCAACTTATAGATGCCACGTTTCAGATGCAGAAGTTCCTTCTTGTCCGAGAATAACCTCATCTGCCAGCAAAGTGCTATCGACTGAGAGGTGATGGTAGCCAGTGCTGCTCCACGGATGCCCCATCTGAACCACCACACGAAAGAGACAACCAGCAGAATGTTCATCGCTACGGTGAAGAGTACAGCGTACATCGCATGACGAGGTTTGCCTGAGGCTCGCAACACGGCGTTCATGCCGAAATACATGTGTGTAATCATATTACCCAGCAGGATCACCTCCATAAACTCTCTGGCATAGGGTAGTGTCACGTCAGAGGCACCAAAGAAGCGCAATATAGGATCGAGGAAAATGAGACTCACTGCCATGAAAAGGAATCCGATAATCAGATTCAGGGTGATGGTATTACCCAGCAGGTGCTCTGCCGTCTGATAGTCTTTCCGCCCCAGCTTCACACTGATACAGGTGGAAGCGCCTACACCGATAGCGGCACCAAAGGCAGCACTCAGGTTCATAAAGGGGAACGTGATGCCAAGACCCGCAATGGCCTCAGGACCCACTATCTGTCCGATCATGGCACGGTCGATGATATTATAGAGACTCGACGCCGTCATAGCCACAATGGCTGGCAGGGCATACTGCCAAAGCAGTTGTCCTACAGGCTTTTGACCTAGTTCCAAGGCGGCTTGTCTGTTGTCTGTCATGACGTGCATATTATTAAAACGGTGCAAAGGTACGAATATTTTTCGAGATTTTCGACTATTTCAAAAAAACTTTGTACCTTTGCAGCCGTTATGCAAACGAACAATCGTATTAAGCACTGTTTACTGACCCTTCTACTGCTCATCTGTCCGCTGACGATGACAGCAGGCAGCAGCCCCAAGATCAAATATCCTGGGGGCAGATTCTACATCTGGCGCTATACTCTGAAAGACAAGCAAGGTTCGCCTTACTCGCTCGAACACCCTGGGCGATGGCTCACACATAAGTCCATCGAGCGCCGCCGCAAACAGGGACTACCCATCGACTCTACCGACTTGCCTGTAAGTCAGAAGTATCTCCGAACTTTCCAACGCACGTCCGACGAAGTGGTACGTAAGCGCAGACGCAGTGCTGTGGAGTGGGCCATCATCGGCACCAGCCGATGGAATAATACGATACTCGTACGCTCTAACGACACCATCCTTCTACAGCGACTCGACTCGCTCGAGTGTGTCAGGAAGTCTGAGATGGTCTGGATCTCACCCGACAGCATCAACCGCTTCATCAAGACCAATGCCCACGACGGCTTCAATCCCTGGGACAGCGTCAAAACTTCACCCTATGGCAATGGAAAAGAGCAGATTGAGATGCTGGCAGGACATCGTCTGCATAACATCGGATTGTTAGGCAAGGGCATGACGATCGCTGTCCTCGATGGCGGCTTCCAGAACTGTGACGTGATTCCAGCTATCACTCGCGCCAACATTGTGGGTGCCCACGATTTTGTCTATCCTAACAGTCTGCATTTCTATCAGGAGACTGATCACGGCACGAAAGTGCTCTCGGCAATGGCTTCGCGCGAGTCTGAGGTACTTGTAGGCACTGCCCCAGAGGCACGCTATTGGCTCTTACGCTGCGAGGACCAGCAGACAGAGCAACCCGTAGAAGAAGACTATTGGGCTATGGCGGCTGAGTTTGCCGACTCCGTTGGTGTCGACATTATCAGCAGCAGTCTTGGCTATAACGATTTCGACAACCACCCCAGCTATTATCACCAGCGCGACCTCGATGGTGAGACGGCATTCATCAGCCGTTCAGCCTCGATGCTGGCGCGCAAGGGTATCATACTCGTCAATTCGGCAGGCAATAGTGGCATGGGACCTTGGAAGAAGATTGTTTTCCCTGCTGATGCCAACGACATCCTCACGGTTGGTGCCGTGAACACCAATTTGATGAATGCACCTTTCAGTGGTGTGGGGCCCACGCAGGATGGTCGCGTCAAACCTGATGTGATGGCTTTGGGTAGCCCGACTTCACTCATCTCTGGACGAGGAACGATTGTCAGGGACATGGGTACTTCGTTCTCTACCCCCCTCGTAGCAGGACTCGTGGCGTGTCTCTGGCAGGCTTTCCCCCATAAGACGGCCATCGATATCATCAACCTGGTACGTCAGACGAGCAATAATTACGAAAAACCCGATAATATCTACGGCTACGGTCTGCCCAATTTCTGGCGGGCATATATGATTGGAAGGATTGGGAGTGAGGAGTGAATAGTGAAGAGTGAATAGTGAAGAGTGAATAGTGAATAGTGAATAGTGAAAAGTGATGGGAGACTGACGCTATATGAGCTCAACTGCCTGGTGCGCGAGGTAATTGATTGCGAGATGCCCAATGAATATTGGGTAGAGGCAGAATTGTCGGAATGTCGAGAGTCGAGAGGCCACTGCTACATGTCGCTCATCCAGAAAGACGAAAAGGGTGCAACCCCTATCGCTAAAGCCGACGCCAAATGCTGGGCCTCGAAATGGATGATGATCCGTCCTTATTTCGAGCGCACCACAGGTCAACGACTGCATCCTGGCATGAAAGTGCTCTTGAAAGTCTATGCGCAGTTTCACGAAGCCTTCGGATTCTCATGGATTGTCACTGATATCGACCCCACCTATACGTTAGGCGACATGGCTCGCAAGCGTCAGGAGATCATCCGCCAACTCAAGGAAGAGGGTGTCTTCGACTTGCAGAAAGAGCTGTCGCTCCCTGTATTCTGCCAGCGCATCGCCGTCATCTCCAGCGAGACGGCAGCAGGCTATGGCGACTTTTGCAATCAACTCTCAGAGAATCCCTATGGTTTTCAGTTCCGTACCTGGCTATTCCCAGCCACGATGCAGGGTGAGGAGGTAGAACGAAGTATCATCGCAGCCCTCAACCGCATCAATGAGACGTGCGACAAATTCGACTGCGTTGTAATCATAAGAGGAGGCGGAGCAACGAGCGACATGAGTGGTTTTGATACACTCGCTCTGGCTGAGAACGTTGCGAATTTCCCCTTGCCTATCATTACAGGCATCGGGCACGATCGCGACGAAAGTATCCTTGACATGGTGAGCCACATCCGTGTCAAGACCCCTACTGCAGCAGCAGCCCTGCTGATTGACCACTTAAAGCATGTACTCGACACACTCGAGGAAGCCCAGGGTACCATCATCCACTACGCTCAGCAGAAGCTCTCAACGCTTCAAGCCCAGCTCTCAAACATCTCTGAGGCTATTCCTCGCCTCTTCTCCATCGTCAAGACGCGCCAGGAAGCAAGGCTTGATGCCCTTTACCAACGGATTCTCTCGAGAATCCAGCAACAATCAGTCGTCTCGCAAGCAGAGATAACTCAGCTTGAACAACGCCTGCAGGCCACGCTCGAGCGCCGTCTCACCTCCGAGCGTCACCGCCTGGAAATCTTGGAAGAGAAAGTGCATTCGCTCGATCCCACCCTTCTGTTAAAGCGAGGCTACAGCATCACCCTTCACAACGGCAAAGCCGTCAAAGACCCCAAGACGCTACAGAAGGGCGACACCATAGAAACCCGCCTCGCTCATGGTATCATCCACTCCGAAATATGCTAAATCTGTTATTCTGTCTTTAAATAATTCGTTCATTATGTCAGAAATCAAATACGAGGCTGCATTAGCCGAAATCCAGTCCATCGTCAGCAAGATGGAAAACGACGAACTCGATGTCGATCAGATGTCCGTACAACTGAAACGTGCACAAGAATTAATCAAGTTTTGCAAGGAAAAACTGACCAAAACCGATGAGGAAATCAAGAAAATCCTTGCTGAAAAATAAGTTTTATGCCGAAATAGTTGTTAATTTGGCACAAAATGTGTACTTTTGCATGCAAAATTGAAATTTTAACGTTAAAAAGAGTATAAAATGAAGAATTTAGATTGGGGTAGCCTGTCATTTGGCTACATGAAGACCGACTACAATGTCCGTTGCTATTATCGCGACGGGAAATGGGGTGAAATCGAAGTTTGCTCCGACGAGTACCTGAATCTGCACATGGCTGCCACCTGTCTGCACTACGGCCAGGAGGCTTTCGAGGGTTTGAAGGCTTACCGCTGTCCTGATGGCAAGGTGCGCATCTTCCGTGTCGATGAGAATGCAGCCCGTCTGCAGAGCACTTGTCGTGGTATCATGATGCCTGAGGTCAGCACCGAGCTGTTCACTGAGATGGTGAAGAAGGTGGTTCGTCTCAATCAGGAGTGGATTCCCACATACGAGAGTGGTGCTACGCTCTATATCCGTCCGCTGCTCATCGGTACCAGCGCCCAGGTAGGTGTTCACCCCGCTAAGGAATACTGCTTCCTCATCTTCGTAACCCCTGTAGGTCCATACTTCAAGGGTGGATTCCAGTCTAATCCTTACGTGATCGTTCGCGATTATGACCGTTCTGCACCTCTGGGTACAGGTAAGTACAAGGTGGGTGGAAACTACGCAGCTTCTCTCTTTGCCAACAACCTGGCTCACGAGAAGGGTTATGCCTGCGAGTTCTATCTCGATGCTAAGGAGAAGAAATACATCGACGAGTGTGGTGCTGCCAACTTCTTCGGAATCAAGAACAACACCTACATCACCCCAGAGTCAACCTCTATCCTGCCCTCTATCACCAACAAGTCGCTGATGCAGGTAGCCCAGGATCTGGGTATGAAGGTTGAGCGCCGTCCTATCCCTGAGGAGGAACTGGAGACCTTCGAGGAGGCTGGCGCATGCGGCACTGCTGCTGTCATCAGCCCAATCTCATATATCGACGATCTCGATACTGGCAAGCGCTATTCATTTGGCGACAAGCCCGGTCCTCAGTCAAAGAAGCTCTTCGACACCCTGCGTGGTATCCAGTACGGAGAAATCGAAGACAAGCACGGCTGGACAACCGTTGTTATTGAGTAAAATTCATGGGCAAAGGAAAGTTAGAGAAGTTTGCCGAGATGGCTACTTATAAGAACGTGTTCCAGTACCCTTACTCGGTAGTGGAACACGTTCCCTTTGAAATGCAGGGACACTGGCACGAGCAGTATTTCCACAACGATCACCCCATCGTGCTCGAACTTGGGTGCGGCAAGGGTGAATACACCGTGGGACTTGCCAAGCGCTATCCCGACATCAATTTTATTGGTGTCGACATCAAGGGTGCCCGCATGTGGACAGGAGCCACCCAGGCCCTCAACGAGGGGCTGGAGAATGTCGCTTTCCTTCGCACCAACATTGAGATTATCGACCGATTCTTCTCTGAAGATGAGGTGCAGGAGATATGGCTCACCTTCTCCGACCCCCAGATGAAGAACCCTCGCAAGCGTCTCACGTCGACCTATTTCATGGAGCGCTATCGCCGCTTCCTCGTCGATGACGGTCTAATCCATCTGAAGACCGACTCCAACTTCCTCTTTACCTATACCCGCTATATGGTGGAGCACAATCAGTTGCCCGTCGTTCTCCAGACAGAAGACCTCTACCACGACGATCGTCTCGACGAAGTGACGCGCGACATCCTCGCCATCCAGACCTATTACGAGTCGATGTGGATTGCCCGAGGTCTGAATATCAAATACATGAAGTGGCAACTGCCCCGTGAAGGAACGCTCGAAGAACCCGATGTAGAGATTGAGCTCGACGATTACCGTTCCTATCACCGTTCAAAAAGAAGTTCACTCGATAAAGCAAAGTAAAAAAACGAACGATTATGAAAAAACTAACTATCATCCTTTTGGCTGCACTCCCGTTGCTAGCCATCGCACAAGGTAAAATGAATGTAAAAGTCGACTCTGTAGGCAAGTTGGCTACACAGCTCGGCGATCAGAAATTCAAGGTTTCCGACCTTACCATCAGCGGTACACTCAATGGTAACGACCTCAAACTGCTTCAGGAGATTGTCACTCGCAAGAAGACGAAGAATCCCGATGAATGCCTTGTAAGCGCCATCGACATCTCTGGTGTCACCATCGCCAGCAGTAATGACAAAGGCAGCTTTAAGACGCTGCCCAATGAACTGCCGAAGGAGCTCTTCTCAGGTGCCAAGAATCTTACCAAGGCCGTGCTTCCCAACAGCATCAGTGCCATCAGCAAGGGCTGTTTCAGCGGATGCACCTATCTGACGGATGTCACGATACCCGCATCTGTTACCGTTATCGATGTCGAGGCCTTCCAGGATTGCGAGAATCTTTCCGCCATCACTTTACCTGCAGGTCTGAAGACGCTGGCTAATGAGGCATTCGAAGGCTGCAAGAGTCTTACAACCATCGTACTCCCCAATGGCCTTACCGAAATTGCGCCCCAGGCATTCAGCAAGTGCAAGAACCTGAAGAGCGTCACTATCCCCAACGGCGTCAAGAAGATTGGTGGCAGCGCTTTCAACAACTGCGAAAGCCTGACCTCATTGGTTCTTCCCAATTCCGTTGTCGAGATTGAGAGCAATGCTTTCAATGACTGCAAGAGTCTGCAGACCATCGAGATGGCCTCAGTATCAGAGGTGGGTCCCAATGCCTTCCAGGGCTGTAAAAGTCTGACGGCTATTAAGATCAACAACATCTCAAAGTTAGGACAGGCTGCCTTCCAGAATTGCACTGCGCTTAAGACTGTAGAACTCCAGGGAAAGCTCTCAGATATCAACACCGCCGCTTTCAGTAATTGCGAAAACCTCGCCAGCATCACGCTGCCTGCCACGTTAGAGGTTGTCAGCAGCCACGCTTTCGATGACTGCAAATCTCTCACATCCATCGTACTCCCCGCTGGTCTGAAGAAGATCAACGACTGGGCCTTTAGTGGCTGCAGGAGCCTGCGTAGCATCGAGATCGGCAGTGCGCTGAAGAATCTTGGCGACCATGCTTTCCAGAACTGTATCAGTCTGGAGACAGTAACCATCAACGGTATCATCGACGAAGTTGAGACCAATGTCTTCAAGGGCTGCAAGAGTCTGCGCAAGGTACAGCTGCCTAACACCGTGAAGCGTATTGGCAAGAATGCTTTCCTGGAATGCAGCATGCTCTCTGAGATCAACTGGCCCGCTGCCTTGGTGAAGATCGAGGACGCTGCTTTCGAGAAGTGTACCTCTCTGCCCTCAGCTGTCTTCCCCAATGGTCTTCAGACCATCGAAGGCGATGCTTTCAAGGGCTGTCTCCAGCTCAAGAATGTTGAGTTGCCTGTCACCATCAAGGAGCTTGGCGGTTCTGCCTTCCAGGAGTGTAAGACACTGGCCACAGTGACCATCCATTCGCCCAATCCTCCAAAGGTAAGCGGCGACACCTTCAAGGGCTCTAACCCCATCATCCTCGTTCCGAAAGGCACCCTTCAGGTCTATGCAATCGACAAGAAGTGGAGTAAGCAGAAAGGGGTACAAGAGAATCAATAAGCATAAGTTACAGAACATCAATGACCCTCTATCCACAACTGATAATGGATGCGCTGGCAACGGTGACGTATGCCGGCACGAAGAAAAACCTCGTAGAGAGCGAGATGGTTGCCGACACCCCGTCGGTAGCCGCTCCTTCTCAGGAGGGAGACCACTGGAAAGTGAAGGTTGTGCTCGTGTTCCCACGCGACACCGACCCGTTTTTGAAATCCACAGTCAAGGCTGCCGAGGCAGCCATCAAGTACCACTGTGGTCAGGACATCGATGTGACCATCGAGACAGAGTTCAAGACGGCTCCCCGTCCTGAAGTAGGCCAGTTGTTGCCTGGTGTCAAGAACATCATCGCCGTCAGCTCTGGCAAGGGTGGCGTTGGCAAGAGCACGGTCTCTGCCAATCTCGCTATCGCCTTGGCACGTCTTGGCTACAAGGTTGGACTTCTGGATACCGACATCTTCGGACCGTCTATGCCCAAGATGTTCAATGTAGAGGAAGAGCGCCCCTATGCCGTGAAGAAAGACGGCCGCGACCTCATCTGTCCGATAGAGCAGTACGGCGTCAAGCTTCTCTCCATCGGTTTCTTCGTGTCGCCCGATACCGCTACCCTCTGGCGTGGTGGTATGGCCACCAGTGCCCTGAAGCAGCTGATTGCCGATGCAGACTGGGGCGAGCTCGACTATTTTATCCTCGACACCCCTCCAGGCACCAGCGATATCCATCTCACGTTGTTACAGACGCTCCCCATCACGGGAGCCATCATCGTCTCAACACCTCAGCAGGTAGCTCTTGCCGATGCCCGCAAGGGTATCGACATGTATCGCAACGAGAAGGTCAACGTGCCCATCCTCGGACTCATCGAGAATATGGCATGGTTTACCCCTGCCGAGTTGCCTGAGAACCGTTATTATATCTTCGGAAAGGAAGGCTGCAAGCAACTTGCCGAGGAGATGCAGGTACCGCTGCTCGCCCAGATACCGCTCGTTCAGAGCATCTGCGACAACGGCGATGCCGGCACCCCAGCAGCCCTCTCCAGCGACACGGCTACAGGCCTCGCCTTCATTAATCTCGCGCAGGCAGTGGTTACCGTTGTCAATCGTCGTAATAAAGAACAGCCCAAGACCAAGATCGTTGGGCAGGAATAATTCTAATGAAGGCATGGAAAAGATTAATGTCGTAAAAGTCAGCAGCAAAAAGGAATTGGATGCTTTCATCCGTCTGCCATATCGCATCTATCAGGATTGTGCGCAATACGTTCCTGATCTGGAGAGCGATACCCGCAATCTGTTGAGTCCGAAGAACCCAGCCTTCGAGTTCTCACACATCCAGCCTTTCCTGGCTTATAAGGACAATGTTCCCGTGGGGCGCATCGTGGGCATCATCAATCGCAAGGCCAACAAAGCTTGGCAGACGAACAAGGTACGTTTCTCGATGATAGAGTTCATCGACGACAAGGACGTTTCTGCGGCTTTGTTAGATGCCGTGATCCAGTGGGGCCGTGCGCTCGGAATGGACACGATTGAGGGTCCTATGGGCACCACCGACTTCGACAAGGAAGGCATGCTCGTTGAGGACTTCCACCTGACGGGAACCATGAGCACCATCTACAATCCGCCATACTACCCCCAGCACATGGAGGCTCTGGGATTCAAGAAGGAGGTTGACTGGCTGCAGATACGTATCAACATACCAGAGGAAGTACCAACCCGCTACAGCCGTACTGCACAGTACGTCCGCGAACAGATCGGACTGAAGGTAGTCAAGATGTCGTCGAGGACCATCCGCAATGGCTATGGCTTGAAGATATTCAAGCTCTTGAACGAGGCCTACCGCCCCATCTTCGGATTCTCCCCGCTTTCAGACAAGCAGGCTACGGAGTTTGTTGAGAAATACATCCCCCTGATCGACAAGCAAATATTCCCCATTGTGCTGAACGAAAAGGATGAGGTGGTTGGAGCAGCCATCACGATGGGCTGCATGTCAAAAGCCCTTCAGAAAGCCCACGGACGCTTGCTGCCATTCGGTTGGTGGCATCTGCTGAAAGCCTTGAAGTGGAAGCATGAGGAAAGTGCTGAGATGCTGCTCATCGCCGTGCGCCCCGATTATCAGGGCATGGGAGTGAACGCCCTCTTCTTCGACGACCTTATACCTATATATAATAAGTATGGGTTCAAATGGGCAGAGACAGGCCCCCAGCTGGAGGACAATGTGCGCGAACTGTCTCAGTGGAAACCACTGAAGCCAGAATTTGTGAAGCGCAGAAGATGCTATATGAAATCGATAACAGATAAATGACAATTGATAATTGACAAATAATTATGGAAAGAAGAGTAGTAATTACGGGTATGGGCATCTGGTCATGTATCGGAACGACACTCGACGAGGTGCGCCAGTCCCTGTTTGAAGGGCGCAGCGGCATTGTGTTCAGCCAGGAGCGCAAGGACGCCGGCTTCCGCTCGCCCATCTGTGGAAATGTTCCACACCCCGACCTGAAGAAGGTCCTTAATCGCAATGTACGTCAGATGATGCCCGAAGAGGCTCAATATGCCTATGTGGCTACAGTTCAGGCTTTGGAACAGGCAAAGCTGACACAAGACTACATCGACAGCCACGAGGTGGGTGTCATCTACGGCAACGACTCCGTGGCCGAGGCAACAATGATCGCTATGGACAAGTTCCGTCAGGCAGGCTCTACAGCTGCTTGCGGCTCTGGAGCCATCTTCCAGTCGATGAACTCAACGGTGACGATGAACCTCGCCACCCTGTTCCACCTGAAAGGTATCAACCTCACGGCCTCAGCAGCCTGCGCCAGCGGCTCTCAGTCGTTAGGACTGGGATTCCTGCTGATCAAGAATGGCCTGCAGGACTGCATCGTCTGCGGTGGTGCTGAGGAGAACAACATGTACGGCATCGCCTCGTTCGATGCCTTGCAGACCTTCTCTACCCGCATCGATGATCCCACAAAGGCAAGCCGTCCCTTCGACCGCGATCGCGACGGACTGGTACCCAGCGGTGGTGCTGCCACACTGGTCATCGAGAGCTATGATCATGCTGTGCGCCGTGGAGCCCCCATCCTGGCAGAGATTCTCGGTTGGGGATTCTCAGGCAATGGCGACCACATCTCTACCCCCAACGTAGAGGGACCTGCACGCTCGCTGCTGCGCAGTCTGGAGAGTGCTGGCGTATCGCCCAGCGAGATCGGCTATGTGAATGCCCATGCCACCTCAACCCCCATCGGCGACAGCCGTGAGGCAGAGGCTATCGCACAGGTATTCGGCGACTACCGTGTACCCGTCACCTCGACGAAGAGCCTCACAGGCCACGAGATGTGGATGGCAGGTGCCTCAGAGATCGTCTATTCGATGGTGATGATGAAGAACGACTTCATCGGAGGTTCACTCAACTTCGAGAACCCCGACGAGGTGACTCAGCGCATCAACGTGCTCCCCGAGACCGTTCAGCAGCACTTCGACATGTTCCTGAGCAATTCGTTCGGCTTCGGAGGCACCAACTCAACCCTGATCATCAAAGACATTAAGTAAATAATAACCCAAAAAGATTAAAGAAAATGACACGCGAAGAAATTATCGAGAAAGTAAACAGCCTGCTGGCTGAAGAGTTTGAAGTTGAAGAGAGTGAATTTGCTCCCGATGCCAACCTGAAGGAGACACTCAGCCTGGATAGCATCAACCTGGTAGACCTCATCGCACTGGTGCAGTTCAACTACAAGATCACCATCCCCGTTGAGGATCTGAAGAAGATCCAGACCTTCGACAATCTGTACGATTATATTCTGGAGCATCAGCCAGCATGATCTACAGCGGTGAAGACATCAAGCGGCTCATCCCCCAGCGCGATCCCTTCATGATGGTGGACACGGTGGAGGAACGTGACAGCACAAACGCTGTCACCACATTGGCCGTGCGACAAGACAACTACTTCATACTGACCGACAACACGCTGGCAGAGACAGGGCTTATCGAGCACATGGCCCAGTCCTGCTCTGCCCTCGCGGGCTGTCAGGTGTTATCTCAGCAGTTGCCAGCTCCTCCCGTAGGCATTATCGGCGAGGTGAAACACTTTACCTGCCACCGCCGTCCTCGTGTCGGAGAGGCACTGACGACAACCGTCACCTTCGGCATGAGCTTTGGCAACGTCACACTGGCCACTGGCCACACATCCGTCGGTGAAGAGCCGATTGCCGATGTCAATCTCAAAATATTCATGCAATGACAAGCTTGTTCATCCTTCTCGCCCGGTTTTTCAAAAGCCATCGCGCGGTCTGCTGGCTGTCGATGGCGGCCCTCTTCGCCGTCTTCGGCTATTACTCAGCCCAGATTCACCTCGAAGAGGACATCAACAAGCTGATGCCATCGTCGAAGAACGAGGATGGCACGACGAAGCTGGCCTTTGCCGACCTGAAGATCAAGGACAAGGTGTTCCTGCTCTTCGAAGGGACACAGGCCGATAGTCTGGCAGCGGTCTGCGATGAGTTTGTAGAGGGCTTACAGAAGTCCGACTCCGTCAGCCAGACCATCAGCGATATCTTCTACCATTTGGACGAAGACCTGATGCCCAATGCCATCGACTACATGACGGCCCACTTCCCCGCCTATATCGACACTTCGGCCTATGCACGCTTCGACACGCTCCTGACCCGTGAGCATTTCATACGTCAGATGGAGCAGAACCGTGAAGACCTGACGAGCGAGTTCGGCGAGCTGTTCCCCGAGCTCATACAGATGGATCCGATGGGCATGCGAGGCGTACTGGCAGAGCAGCTCACCCCGTTGTTGAATGCCACAGGCAACTACCTGACGATCGACAACCACTTCTTCGTCCCCGACTCTACGGTCTGCATCGCCTTCATCACCCCCCGCTTCTCAGCCACCAATACGGGACAGGGTTCAGCCATGTTCCGCATGATCAATGCACAGATCGAGCAGTTTGCCCAGCTCCATCCCAACGTGCGCATCAGCTACCATGGAACTCCCGCCAACGGATTCTATAACTCCACACAGGTCAAGCACGACCTGACAACCACCATCGGAGGTGCACTCATACTGGTACTGGTATTCCTCCTCATCTGTTTCCGCCGATGGGACACCATCCCCCTACTCCTGCTGCCCGTCACCTTCGGCACCTTCTTCGGACTGTCGATGATGTACTGGCTGAAAGGCGAGTTCTCCCTGCTGGCCCTCGGCATCGGAGGCATCGTGCTGGGCGTAGCCATGAGCTATGTGCTCCACGTGCTCACCCACCACAAATATGTCAGCGACACCGAGCAGTTGCTGCGCGACCAGGTGAAGCCCGTCATGCTGGGCTGCATCACCACCATCGGTTCCTTTGCCGGACTGCTGTTCGTCAATACCGATCTGCTGCGCGACTTCGGACTGTTTGCTGCCTTTGCCATTCTCGGCACCACCCTGTTCTCGCTGACCTACCTGCCCCAGATGCTGTCATCCAAGGCATCCGGTTCCTTCCCTGAATTCATCGACCGCATCAACAACTATGCCTTCGATCGGAAGAAACCGCTGATAGCCGCTATCGCCATCCTGACGGTGATCAGCATCAGCGCCTATATCATCGGCGGTACCCACTTCGATGCCAACATGCATAACCTCGGCTATGAGGCCGACATCGTCAAGCACTCCGAGGAATTGCTCAACGAAAAGACCAATACCGGCGACAAGACCAACTACTTCGCCAGCCAGGGGCGCACGATGGAAGAAGCCATCGACAACTTCGCCCTGCTCGAACACAAGCTCGACTCCCTGCAGCGCATCGGACTGGTGAAGAGCTATACCCACACCAATCAGCTGTTTGTGCCGCTTTCGATACAGCAGCAGCGCATCGATGCCTGGAAAGCCTACTGGACACCCGAGCGACAAGCCCTCGTCAGACGGCTCATCAATGAGACAGCCTCGCAGGCAGGCCTCATGCCCGATGCCTTCGACACCTTCTTCGAGGCTGCCAATGCCGACTATCAGCCCGATGCGCTCTACGAGGCAGGCATCATTCCCGATGGCTATCTGTCTACACTCACCGAGCAGTCCTATGGTGGCGACTACCTCGTCTTCACCTCCGTACGCTGTGAGAACTACTCCATATTCAGTAGCGACAACGACTATATCCACATCTGCGATGCCGTGGCCTCAGAGCCCCATCTGCTGGTGCTCGACACCTATTATTACACCACCGACACTCTGCTCCAGATGAGCAGCGACTTCGACGTGCTACAGTGGCTCTCGATGGCATTCGTCTTCCTGGTGCTGCTCTTCTCCTTCCGTATGAATATCCGTCATACCCTCCTGGGCATCGCACCCATCCTGCTCAGCTGGCTCATCGTCCTGGGCGTGATGAATCTGTTCGGGGTGCAGTTCAACCTCATCAGCATCATCATCTCCACCTTCATCTTCGGAATCGGAGTCGACTACAGCATCTTCGTGATGAACGGCCTCATCCACGGCCATCTGCAATACCACAAGACAGCCGTCCTGCTGTCGGCCATCATCCTTATTGTCACCGTCAGCAGCATGCTTCTGGCCCAGCATCCGTCCATCCGCAGCGTCGGATTCTCCACGCTCGTAGGCCTGCTGTCTGCCGTCATACTCTCCTACGTCATTCAGCCTGCCGTCTATCGTTGGATTAACAGCAAGAAGAAGGAGTCATGAAGTACGATGTGGTCGTCATAGGCAGCGGACTGGGAGGTCTCATCTGTGCCCGTCAGCTGGCACGCGAGGGGCACAGTGTGGTAGTCCTTGAGCAGCAGCCGCTACCAGGCGGATGCCTGCAGAGCTACCGCCGAGGCCAGCAGGAGTTCGACACAGGTCTGCACTACGTCGGCGGACTCGCCGAAGGTCAGCCTATGCACGACGCCTTCGAGCGTCTGGGACTGCTGCGACTCCCGTGGCAGCGACTCGATGCCGACGGCTTCGACCTCGTCACCATCGGCGATCAGACATTCCCGCTGGCAGAAGGGTTCGACCGTTTTGTCGACACGCTGGCAGCCAGCTTCCCCGAAGATCGCGATACGCTCAACCAGTTCGTAGCCCTGCTGCGCCAGCTCCCCCCGATGGAGAAGTGCGCCCAGGTCAACGCCTACGACTATCTCACGTCACTCTTCCACAACCCGCTGCTCGTCCATGTCATCTCAGGCGCATTAGCCATGCGGATGGAGCTGCGCCGTGAGACGCTCCCCCTGTTCACCTATGCCCACGGACTGAGTAGCTATATCCAGAGCAGCTGGAGACTGAAAGGCAGCGGCAACCTGATCATCAACTCACTCGTCGATGATATCCGTGCCGCAGGCGGAGAGCTCTGTTGCAAGGCAGAGGTCACGCGCCTGGAAGAGCGCGATGGCCAGCTCATCGCCGCCCGATGCCAAGACGGACGCACGTTCGAAGGCACCACCTTCATCAGCGACGTCCATCCCCAGCTGACATTCAGCTGGATGAAAGGCTCCCCCCTGCTGAAAGGCATCTTCCCCCGACGCATCGACGCCCTGGAGAATACCTACGGCATGTTCACCGTCTCGCTGGTGATCAAGCCCGATACCCTGCCCTATTTCAATCACAACAAATACGTCTACGAGCAAGCCGACGTGTGGACCTTCCACGAAGACGCAAGCCGCATCGGAGGCGTGATGATCAGTGCCCGCGTACCTGAAGACGACTCGCACTACGTCCGCCAGATCGACCTGCTCACACCCCTGCCATGGGCACTGTGCGAGGCATGGGCAGACACCACTGTAGGCCGACGCGGAGAAGATTACAACCTTCAGAAGCAACGACTCGCCGATGCGTGCATCCAGCTCGCAGAGCGCGTCATCCCAGGTCTCCACGACATGGTAGAGAAGCAGTACACCAGCACCCCGCTGACGTGGCGCGACTACACCCTGTCGCCTTGTGGCTCAGCCTTCGGCGTGAGAAAAGACCACCACAGCCCGCTGATGACCATCCTCTCGCCCAAGACACCCGTTCCCAACCTGCTACTCACAGGCCAGAGCCTGATGCTCCACGGACTGGAGGGCGTCACGATGACAGCATTCATGACATTAGAAACATTCAAACAGACAATAATATGAAACGAATCATCTTTACATTATTATGCATGTTAGCGCTCAGCGCAACAGCACAGACCGTCACCCGCACGCAGCACCGCGCTGCCGTAGCCAACGACGCCGTCACCACAGGTACAATGACCATCCGCAAGCCCGACTACATCAGCATCTCTACCGATGGCGGCAAGGAGCTGCTCATCATGGAGGGTACGAAGTTCACGATGACGATGGGAGGCAAGAAACACGTGACCGATAGTCGTAAGAACGACCAGTTTGCCACTTTCCACGCCATTCTCGAAGCCATCATCAACGGCCAGCCCATCCCCTCTGCCGACGATGTAACCGTGACCACCAAGGGCGGACAGAAAAGCATCACCATCACCCCGAATGGAAAGAAGCGTCAGATGTTCACCTCCTTCCTCCTCGTCGTCGATGCAAAGACCTCTGCCATCCAGCAGATTCGCATGAACGGCCGCAAGGGCGACTACACCGACTATATCATAAAATAACTGACAAAAGAAACCAAAGCAAATCCCCGCCCATTCCTGAGCGGGGATTTTTGTTCCCTCTAGGGCCAGCCCCAAATTGGAACCCGCAGGCTTCGGGTCGGCACCGAAGAATGGGACAATGGGACAGGGACAATTCGGGACAATTTGGATTTTGAAATTGACAAAATGAGACAAGAAGAATATTAATTTATATTATATTATAATATAATATAAATTAAATATATAATTATAAGTATTTGTCCCTTTCTAATTTAGCAATTGTCCCAAAATGTCCCTGTCCCATTGTCCCACTAGACTATAAAGATCTATAACCATGCATTTTGCGTATGATAGTAATAAGGTTCGCTACGGCTCGCCCAATTGTGTGTAGATCAGCTGCACCTCTGCGGGCGTGAACGTGCGACGCGTGAGGTCATGTAGATGGCGTAGCTGGGGAAATAATCGAGAAAAACGAATAAAATCACACTAAATATTGCAACAATTTGCAATAACTTGCAAGAACTGGCAAAGCCGAAAATAAATTTCGTACCTTTGCAGTGTCAAAAGGAATCAAAGGCAGTGCGCAGGCTGGAGAGGAATTGAGACAAAGCGAACGTCTTTTTAGACAGAAGAACAAAAGTACAGAAGTCTTTAAGACACGTTAAACATTAAATTTATAACCATTAAAATTTTACAAACATGATTGAACTTTATCTTTCACAAAACAACAACAATTCGAGCGTGGGCTACGGCAAGTACTACCCTCGCGTGAGCTA
>ONKL01000030.1 GCA_900318395.1 uncultured Prevotella sp. | reverse complement strand
CTCGTTCACAGGTACAAAGGTACGAAAAATATCTGAAACAACCAAACTTTTCAGAAGATATTTTGAGATATTTTACTGATAATCAGATATTTGCAAGAAATACAAACAGTAAGAATCCGACGAATAAGAATGCTCGTACCCCTATACGGAATTGTAATCTGTTAGCAAGGTGAGGATACTACCTATGGGCAGAATGGGATAATCGCTGAATAGTTACAGAAAATGTACTTCACAGATTCGCTGAATATAATTCTTAGAAATCAAATCACCTGTTGAAAGATATAAACATTAGACTTTTTTATGTGATCAGAGGTTGACACAACTGCACAGCATCGGTGTATCACGTTTCTGGTCTGCATCCCTAAAGGTGTCCTTTCTCAAATAACACGGCAAGCCCACAATCTAATACCACATACATATTGCTCTTATGTTGCCAATAGACATGGTTGTGAAAGCGATTGTTGCCGCCCGAAGCAGTAACCATACAAGCAGGTCACATCTTCGTGCAGTCTGGGGAATAACAGCAATGAAGAGTGCCACCGCCTGAACGAACACGTCCGATTCAGCCGACGCTGCACACTTCATTGTGGTTGTCCCCTTCTTCAGTCGGTATGCTTTCACAAATCTCACAATGTCACGCTCTTAACCTTTAGCATATAAATGATAGATGACCATAGCCATCTACACCATACCTTAAACACCCAAAAGCAAATCTAACCGTCATAAAAGGGATTTATGCCGTCGGACATGTTTCACGGCCTTGTCGGTATGCAAGATACTGAGAAGGCTATGTAACACGTCCGCTCTTTCTTTGTGTCCTTTTACGAGCACATTCCCATATCCATGCCCGTTAGTCTAGTTCGCTACCACGAATACGAAAGAGGGAGTAGCCTGAATGTGCGAATCTGTTTCCCGAACGCACCACTTTTGTCCCCTCTCGCCTGATGTTTGATTGTTCCTGTGGCAAAGGTAAAACGCAAATTGGAATGGCAAAGTTTCGAGCCCTGAAGGGTGGGTAGTATTTCGCCGAAAAAACTTTGCGAATCCAATTCTGCTACCTTTGATCGGGCCGCAGGAACAAACAAACGGCGATAGGAGACGCAAAAAAAACGGTGGATTCAAGGAAACGGATTGGTTCATTAGGAACTTCACTTCACAGCTCCTGAATCCACATAAAAAATTAAGATTATGGCATACAACAGTACAACAACATTAGCGGTTATGGGTTACTTCCTCTTCCGTTTCATCCTTTGGGCAGTCCGCATCCTGTGGCATTGCTTCAGGGCAGTAGTGAAACTCGTCCTATGGCTCATCGTAGCCGCATTCTGGACGGTGTTATTCCTTGCACGTATCATCCTCTAAATCCCTTCCGATATGTTCAAATACGCCATTATGCAGTACACACCTCAACGCTACATGAGGAAAGCAGACTTCGAGACGCAGGACACAATGCGCCACTTGCTCGACTTCAAGGCTGGTCGTAAGTATGCAACCAAGTGGGCAGCGCAGATAGTTGGCAAGACTCTCGCTACAATGGACTTGACGAACACCGTCATAGTCTGCATCCCCGCCAGTTGTGAGCAGACCAACAAGCGCCGTTACAAGAGGTTTTCCGCAGACGTATGCGCCATGTGCAATGCAATCAACGGCTTTGAGGAGCAACGTGCAGATAGACACCGACTATTTCAACGGCAAGCGTGTGTTGCTGATAGACGACATTTGCACCACTTGTGCCACCGCCAACGCCTTTATCGAGCAGATGCAGGCAGCAGGTGCAGACGTGCGGATGACACTCTTTCTCGCCAAGACAAAGAACTATCACAGAACATCAAATTATCAATACAACTGAATTATGAGCACAGCAGCAACAACGAGACTCCCCATTAGCAGATGGAGCATTGAGGACAGACCCACCGAGAAACTACAGCGTTTAGGCACTGACAGCCTTACGGATGCAGAGTTATTAGCCATCCTCATTGGCAGTGGTACGCAGCAGTATAGCGCAGTGGATATTGCCAAACACGTTATAGGCAAGTTTAACAACAACCTCAACACATTGGGCAAGGCACGTTTCGACGAGTTCGAGGACATTGAAGGCGTAGGCACTCAGACCGCATGTAAGATTATGGCAGCAGTGGAGTTGGGCAAGCGCAGACAGGCAGCAACCGCAGAACTCCGCCCCGACATGGGCACCGCCACCCGTATCTACAACTACATGCTACCCCGAATGATGGATTTAGAGGTAGAGCAATTCCACATCTTACTGATGAACAACAACTACAAACTTATCAAGTCCGTGAAAATCAGCCAAGGAGGAATTACCGAGACAAGCGTAGATGTTCGTATCATCATGCGTGAAGCCGTACTAAGTAACGCAACCATCCTTGCAGCCGTTCACAACCACCCAAGCGGAAGTCTTACACCGAGCAGATATGACGATGAACTGACGAAGAGTATCAAGTGTGCATGTGAGGTAATGCGCATCCACTTCCTCGATCACGTTATCGTAACGGACGGAGCATACTATTCCTACCACGAGCAGGGCAAAATCTAATTATTCATCTAAATACTTATCAATATGGACGCAACAAGAGCATTTAAGGAGACCATCCAAGCATACCTTATGGAAATGGCAACCTATGACACCAACTTCGCAGAAAGGTATGCTGACCCGACGAAGAACATCAACGACTGCGTGACCTACATTCTCAATCAAGTTCAGAAAAGCGGATGCAACGGATTTGAGGATGACGAGATTTACGGAATGGCAGTTCATTACTACCAAGAAGAGGACATCGAAGTCGGCAAGTCTGTGGACTATCTGCATGTGGCGGTTAATCATGTAGTAGAACTGACAGACGAGGAAAAGGCAGAGGCAAGACGCGAGGCAATGGCGCAGTACCAAAGGGACTGCTATAACCGCATTGCCAACCGCAAGAAGCCGACCACCAAGAGAGAACAGACCGCACAAGTACAACCAATGCTATTCAATTTCTGACTATGAGACCCAAGAACAACTTTCAGTGCCAAGTTGTGGCAGCAATGAGGAAACTGCGCCCTGCCACCAAGAGACAGATGCAGTGGGGCTACGACCATTCCGTGTACTTCTATGCCTACCGGCTGAAAAGCGGAAAGACCACCTGCATGGAGTGCGGACACATCTTCGTCACTGAGGAAGGCACGGAAGAAGCCGTCTGCCCTCACTGCAGAAAGCACCTCACCATCAAGGAAACGAAAAAGCAGAAACTTTCGCAGGTGGGCTATTTCAGCATCATCACCACCGCTGACGGATTGCAGGTACTCCGCTATTTCTTCATCCGTACCCACCAATGGAAAGGCGAGAAAACAACCTACACTTGCACAGAGGTCATGCAGAGGTGGATAGACAAGGACGGGAACACATGCACCACATCAAGGCTCCGCGCACCCTTTAGTTACTGCATAGATGACTGGCTCTGTGGTTCAAGCCTTGAAATCCGCACCCACTCAACGGCATTCCCCATCGTGGACGGATGCAGTGTCTATCCTCAATATGACACCATCCCCGAATTGAAACGCAACGGCTTTGACGGGAATTTCCACAGCACCCTTCCGTCTGCCCTCTTCGAGTCCCTGCTGACAAATGCCAAGACCGAGACACTTGTAAAGGCTGGCTATCACAAACTTGCCCGAAAGTTCATCTACGACCGATATAGGGACATTGACCTCTATTGGGCATCCGTGAAAGTCTGCATCCGTAACCATTATGCCATCAATGACGCATCCGTTTGGTGTGACTATATAGACGCACTCCGCTATTTCGGCAAAGACTTGCATAATGCCAAGTATGTATGCCCGACAGACCTCAAGGCAGAGCACGACCGATGGATGGAGAAGAAGGAGAGGAAGGAAACCGAGCAGAGTATCAAAGACAAGATAGAACAATTCCAAAAAGATGAAGAGAAGTTCCGCAAACTTAAATCCCGCTACTTCGGAATACACTTCACAGATGGCTTAATCTGTGTCCATGTTCTTGAAAGTGTTGAGGAATACTTGCAGGAGGGCGAACATATGCACCACTGCGTTTACAGCAATAAATACTATCTGAAAAAGAACTCGCTTATCCTTTCCGCTACCGTTAACGGCAAACGAGTAGAGACGATTGAGGTATCGCTAAAGACAATGAAGGTACTGCAATGCTATGGGGCATGCAACGAGTTTACGGAACACCATGCCCGTATCATAGACCTTGTGAATAAGAACGCATACCTTATAGGACAGCGGTTAAAGGCCGCATAATACAATAACATAAATGATATAGACAATGAGCCCGAAAGACTATTTGAAAGGACTGGCAATCACCATTATCCCCTACTGCAAAAGCCGCAAGGCTGATGCAGTGGGTGAGATTGCCGAGGTAGTGACAGAGAAAGGCAATGGCGACAGCCGTTATTACATTTTTAAAATGACATCATCATGAGCTTCGAAATTGAAAGCAAGATTATCCTTTGGGAGTTTAACACCTCAGACCTATTCGTATATCTGTGTAACCTTATTAACCTCTGCAATAGCAGGGAAGAACTGAGACGGGCAATGGAACACGACCCACAGAGGCCCGAATTTGAGCGTAACTTCATTTGGGGCTTTGGCTCCCGTCACTTTTGGTTGAAGCAGCGCAACCCATCCAATGGGATAATCATGGAGAACAGACTATTATTGGTGATTCTTAACGACAAGGAGGTAATATGAAATTCGCAGGAACTTTTGCCATACCCACATGGGCAGTGAACGCTATCGAGTATTGGGACTTTAGCGGACTTGACGATTTAGACACGGAACTGGTGCAGTCGTTTATTGACGCAAACTTCAAGCACGGCTTTGTCGTGGACTGGCGAGGAATAGACGAACCCTATACCACCTCATGCCCCGACATAGGCAGTCTCTTAACGGAAGCCGTAGATGCAGACTTCTATCACGCATAAGTATTAACTAAGGTGGGAGTGGGCAACCATTCCCACCGCTAAAAAACAGAAAGACAATGGCAAGAATAAAAGCAATCAGCAGGACGAGAACCGCCAAGACAAGGCAACTGCAATTCGTTTGGCGGCACAAGATGATGAAGGACAACGGACAGACCACCGACGGAAAGGACGTGGAGGTCATAGACCCGGGACTACACAACCGCCGAGGCTATGCACCCGACTATTTTAATGCCAAGTTGAAGTTGAACGGTGTACTATGGGTGGGCAATGTCGTAGTGACCGAGAACGCATCCGACTGGTATCTGAACAATATGGATAAGGACAAGGCGTATGACAACGTAATCCTCGCAGTGGTGGGCAATGCTGATACAGACATCATCAACTCCGAGGGACAGCCCGTCAGTGTCATGCCGATGGAGATACCGCAGGAAGTTGCAAAGCAATACTTGATACTCGCATCCGACCAAGGGCAGACACTATGCCATCAGAACGTAAAAGAGAATATCACGCGTCTTACACTCCGCTCATGGCTCTGTGCCTTACAGACTGAGCGTTTGGAATGGCAGACCGAGGAAATAAGGCGCAGGGCAAAGGAGTTTGGTTGTTGGGACGCAGCCTATTTCGTGACCCTCGCCCGCACTTTCGGGATGGGTGTCAATGGGGACTTGATGGAGCAGTGGGCGAAGTCTATTCCAATGTCGGTGATAGAACAACGTGCAGATGACCTCTTCCAGTTGGAAGCCCTCTTTCTCGGACAGGCAGGACTATTGGAACTCGACACCGTTCCCGAACGCTTTCAGCACGATGCACTCAACGAGGGATATTTCGCCAAACTCCGCAACGAATATCTCTACCTTGCGCACAAGTATTCACTCCAGCCCCTTGACGGAAAGCAATGGAAGCCCATGGGAAAGGGCAACAATCGTAACCCTCACCCTGTATTCTCTTTCCTTTCCAACATGTACTATCAGTGCAAGACCTCGCTACACGCCATGCTCAAATGTGAGACAATGACGGAAGTGAGGAATCTACTGAAAGTGTCCGCTACTCCCTATTGGCAGACGCACAACCATTTTGGAGCAGAATGCAAGACATGTGCAAAGCAACTGAGCGCAGAACGGCTGAATCTGATGGTCATTAACGCAGTTGTGCCTATGCTCTTTGCATACGGTCGTGAGATGGCGCAGGAAATCTATTGTGACCGAGCATTTGATTTTATCGAGCAGTGTAAGAGTGAGAAAAATTCCATTGCCAAACATTGGGAGCAGTATGATGTCAAATCCGAACAAGCATGGCAGACACAAGCCCTAATCCAACAGCAGCACGAGTATTGTGACAAGCGCCAGTGCCTCCGCTGCCGTTTCGGCTACGAGTTCCTTAAAGGCACCAAGAAGTTGGAGGGCTACAGAAACATGGTGATAGAACCCGACCTTTTCGCAGAATTGTATTAATCCATGATGGAGCCGAGGAAAGCAAAATCCTCGGCTTCTTCTTTCTTTATAGTGGCGGCAAAGAAATAAGAAGCAAGAAAGAACACCGCTGGAACGAGAGTCAAAAAGAATCGTCTATCGTCAATTTATCTGACTGTCTTTGCTTTTTGAAGGTTTGTCATTTCACTCCAGAAGTCTGATTCTTCTGATTCGCTGAAGCCGTTAGATGATAGTTCGTGTAGGATGGCATCAAGTAACTGAACTTTTGAGACCTTCAAATCTGGTTCAATGTCGATGGGATACGTCAGTATGTCGCCCAACGAGCCGACATGAGCATTGATAACAGCAATATCGCCATTTAAGAGTTCTACTTGAATACGCCTGTTGGAACCGTATTCAGGTTTAGTCTTACGGAGTTTCTGATATAGCGGAGAGTCGCTGTATTGCTCAGAATCTACAGATAGTATAAGTTCACGTAACGTCATTAGATGCCCGTTATGTTTATTAATCGTTGATATAACTTTTCGTGGACATGTCGTAGTACAAGGCTTCCAACTCCTGCAAAGTTAGTTTCTCCACGCTATGCTCGATAATACGAATCAGTTCATTGCGCCTGTATTCATCGGACTGGCCGAATTTATTTATGTATGCCATTGTCTATTTCTTTATCATTCTCTTTTTGGGGATTTAACAGTTGCCAATAATCCCAAAGATACTCCTTGATTCTTTTACCAATATCTTTAAAAGCAATATCTTCTTTCGATTTTATGCCCTTTAAGAAACCTTTCCATCGGGCAACACGGTTTTTATCGTTATAGAAGTCATCACCAAACAGAGGATGGTTTTCCACATAAACCGTCTTTCGGTTTTTGAATGTATTTTGTACAGCCTCTATCAACACGTCTGCCTTCAAGTCGCCACTTTCCAATATACGGTATATGTCGAAGAAGTCCTTCATTCTACTATTATTGACAGATAGGGAAATCATGGCTTCGAATTTCTCAGCCACAACCGTCTCAAGCGAATAGGCAAGTATATCCACGCTTGGCACATTCTCCAGCAGCAGCGGGTATGATAGTTCTTGTGGCCCGGGTGTCACAATATCGCCAAAGCCAATATCCATTGATATTTGCTGGCGCACCGAGTCCAGATGTGCTGTCATAGTGAGCCTCGCACCATGATATTTCTTTTCCTGTGTGATGTCAATTACCTCGATACTGTCACCGTCAAACTTCACCCCGTCTTCTTCGCATGGCATGGCCGCAATTTCAGCAAACACACCCTTGATGTAATCCCTATCGTTGCTGATATGAGTACCGAGGAAATCAATGTCCTTTGTCGGTCGGGCTTTCTCTTGGTTAAAGGCATACAAGAGTGCGCCACCCTTCAGATAGAAGTTCTCCTTATACCCACTTTGCGACACACGATAGAGCAAACGCTCCTGAAGGTATCTCACAAGAATAGTCATATATGGGATGCCGCTCTCGTTAGCCACAGTCAGCAGACGTGTCTTTACAGATTTTCCGTAATTCTTTATCTCTTTCTTTGTCATACCAGATAATCAATCAAACCGTTCATAATATTAGCCACTCTCATCTTCTTGGCATATTCGTTCAGGCGTGTAAGGTTCCTGTCAGACCTGACGAGGTAATTCTTTAGTATCTCAGAACTGATGTCAACACCTATTTTATTTCGGAACTTCAAGGCATCGCACACGGACTTTTCGAGGTCATAGATCCTCACCTTATAGCCCTCAATTTCCCTTTCAGCAACACCTAACTCGAAAGTGGACTGCGACCAGTAGTAGAGAGCCACGGGTGGAAAGTCGGGTAGTATCACCTTCCGTTTCTTTTCAATAGCGATACATATATCAGGCGGCAGTTTTGTTGTCAGTTCATAATAAGCCCATGCGGAGTACATACACACCACACCACCAGGTACAATCTTCTCCACATCAATCATGGTCTTTGCCATTTCTTCAGGAAGGGCATAGATGCCGTTTCTGATGCGGACTACGTTCCCGTTGGCCACTTCTGCCAGAAGTTGGTCATACATTGCGCGGTTATCAATATCCTTAGCGCGGATATAGCCGCCATGTTCCCGTATAAACGATACTATAGTCATAATCTACTAATCTCCGTGCAAAGATACGGCTTTTATTTGAATTAGCCGTAGAATTTGAGAAAAAACTTATAGTGACAGACAAAAAAGGGGAATTTTTGCATGTTCAACACACAAAAAGTCCCCATAACACTATCTAAAGTTTTCTAAGACCAACTATCGCACAAAGAACAGGTCAAACTCCACTTGCCTACGGAACTTGATGGACTTCACTGGTCGGCCATGCCAGCGACAGAAGGCTATGTAGTCGTTGTAGATATTCCTGTCGCCACGCTCTATCTTCCGAAGCAGTCGGCTCTTCGGGCGCTTGGAGGTGCCAAGAATCGCATATGGCCCGACGTTATAGGCCAGTACCGAGAGCAGCAGCGCATCCTTTCCGTATCCACGGAACAGATAGAGATTGCGCATCAGGTCAAGACGAAGAAGCAAGTCACCCTGTTTTCTGGTCATCGTCCGTGCCGAATATCGTTCGCCTTTCTGGAGTTGATGCCCATAGCCGACATACGGATAGTTCCTGACAGTGTGCCAACCCTCGAAGTGCTTGATACAGGCGACGGCCATTTCAAACTGGTTCTCGGTATATGGTAGGCTGTTTGACCTTGGTGTCGCCCTTGCATAGCCTACCGAGCAGAGGCACAGCAAAGAGAGCAACTTAATCCTTGTCTTCATCATCCTTCTTATTCTCGTTGTTGAAGTTGAACGTCAGCGTCTGACTGTTGCCGTTGCTGTCCTCCACGACCACGATAAACTTATGCGCATTCTTACTGGCCGAAGTGTAATAGAGCCGGAAGGTCTCGTTCTCCAACAGATAGCGGTCGTTGGGTTGGAGTTCCGTGCCGTTCTCCATCCTCAGCGAACCCGTGCCGTCGTAGAGGAACCAACGGATGGTATAGAGCGTTTTTTTGTAGTCACCCTCCTTTGCCAAGTGGCAGCGGATTTCCACCGTCTGCCCACGCAGCACCTTTGTCGGCACGGGCATCACCTCCACCTCAAACGGATAGTTCGTCTGAATGTCCAGGTCATCCTCGCAAGAGGTAAAACCCACCAGTGCGGCCATCATCGTGGCGCACATCATCACTTTCTTCAATAGTCTTTTCATAATTTCAGTTTCGATTTGGTTTGTTGTTTGTTCGTTTATTGCTGTTGCAGGTATTCGTTCACGTCCTTGCAGGGACGGAACACGACGGAGAAGTCCCTGACCTTCTCGCCGTACCGCTTCTGGAGTGCTTCAAGACACTGCCGACCCGCCTTATCGTTGTCGAGCCAACAATTGATGAGGTCGTAACCGTCCAGATGCTTGTACGCCTTATCCCTGTTGGCGACGGAGTTCAGCACCAGATTGTCCTCCGTCCTACCATATCCCATCGTCAAGCCCGAGAGATAATCAATGAATCCTTCATAAACATTGATGTTGACCGAGCCATTCTTTAGCAGTGATACGGCCTTGGGTGGGATGCTACCCTTGAAGAACCTGTTGCGAATCTCGTAGCCGCCGTCCTCATTGGGGAATCCGACGGCAAAGTACTGCTTGTCGTGCAGCCTGTAGTGAATCTCCACGCAGTTCGCCGATGCGATGTCCGAGGGTATGCCCCTCTCCCGAAGGTAGGACAGTAGTGCCGGATGCCCCAGCGGCTTCACCTCCACGTCCGTGAACTGAGGCACCGTAGGCTCTGGCTCATACTTCGGAGGCTCTGACCGTTCTATCGGATTGTTCGTCACCTCAGCAATATACCTTGCTTGTGCCATGAAGTCGTTGGAGTTGATCATCAGCCCGGCAAGGGTAAAGATGTCACCGCCAACACCCGCCCCGAAATCATTGAAGATGTTCTTCTCCGTGTTCACGCAGAACGACGGAGTGCTGTCCGAGCGATATGGCGCATGGAACCACACTTCTTTACCCCGCTTCTTCGTTGACTTGCAGCCGAGTTTGTGCATGAACTCCGTGATGGGCATATCCCGTATCTCTTCTATCGTCATATCTACAAGCGGTCAGTTAATCATCAGTTTCAGCCCCACGCCGTACTGCGTATGGAAATGACCAGTGTCGTTGCCCCACAGGCATCGTTCACGCACATTACCCATCAGAGCCAAACGGTCTGTGAGATATACTTCAATGTTGAGCGTCACTGCGGCACCGTAGATAAAGGCATCCTTATCCTGTAGTGTTGCACCATCAGGCAACAATGACTTCCCCCAATTGACAGTCTCATATCCTGCCAAAGCAGATACACCACCATAGACAAACATTGTCTTATTAGCATCCGTAAGCAACTTCTTATAGTAGCCGCCCTCCGCCGTGAACTGAGCGACGGGAATGGTCGTGTCCTTGTCGTAGCCGTATTCACGCTGCAGGTAATCACTGCCAAACACCCACTTGCTGCCGTTCTTCGTGTAGGTGGACAATGCCACGCCGCCACAGAATGCTGCACTCAACGGCTTGCCGTCCACGAAGGCACCACTTACCTCGATACCCTGCATCTTCGGCAGACATCGCTGTGCGGAGGCTTGCCCCATAGTCAGGGCAAGCACTCCAATCATCAATAGTTTCTTCATTATGTTCCTTTTTTGTTCCGATTCTACTTCACTTTGAGTTTACTGATTAGCTTCGCACGTACCAGGTCCGAGTTCTCAATGACGAACTGCTGATTACGCCCACCATTTTTCTCTGCCAGTTCCACCACTAGACACTTGTCATCAGGCAGCGTGAACTTATCCATCGTCCATACAGTACGTTCTGAAGAGTTGCCCGATATGTTCAGCACAAAGTTCTGTGTACGCAGGGGCTGGATCACCTGCTCCTGAATGGCCGTACGCTTCACCACCTTCTTATCCACGATCTTCCATGTCACGTAGTCCACGTCGAACGGTACATTGCTGGAGTTCTTGATTTCCGTGTGGAAGTACAGCAGCCCATTGTGAGTATATATGCCCTTCAGCAAGAAGCGGATGCCAAAACCCTTGCTGCCGATGTGTTTTACTATTCGCTCGTTCTGCTTCCAGATGCTCTTCATCACCAGTCGCACTAATACTGGACTCTCGCTGCCTAACTCTTTCAGATAAATATCCATCGAGTTATTTGGCCTGTTCACTGTCGAACCGTCATGGATAAAGTCCTTCATCTCAATGTTCAACTTGTCCGGCTCCTTGGCGTACTTCACGTTAAAGGCATAAAAGCTGCCGTCCTCCGTGATGACGCTCATGTTCGTCTCGCCCTTGAACCACTTCTTTGTGGCTTTTACACGGATTACGTTCTCTGCACCGTCAGCCTTACCCGCCATGATGTTCGCCGAACCTAAGTCCACGTAAGTCACAGAGGCAGGGAAGATGATATGCACGGTCTTGTCGAAGGTCACCTGCAATCCGTGAGGCGGAATCATGCGGTCGTAGGTAATACTTCGCGTCAGCCCCTGAAACAGGTCACCGTCTTGGGGCAGTCTCGTTTCCTGTGCATTTACTGCGCTTGCACCCATCAGCAGGGCGCAAGCCATCATCAATACTTTCTTCATTCTCATTTTGTTCTTTTTGTCATTAATTGGTTATACACTTAGTTCTCCTTCTGGTAGAGCAGCACCTGATACCCGGCCTTCAGATGCACCTTTATTGTTCGCATCTTCTTTGCCACATACTGGCTCGTTCCCTGAATCAGTCCCTTGCCAACGTCAGAGACCAGTTGAGCCTTCGCATCCGACGAGATGTTGATGCTGCTACCCATCGACCCGCCCATGTTGGCGGCAACTTCCTTGGCGGCACTCACCTCCATCGAGTTGGGAATAAAGATGCCCTCTTGTCCGTCTGTGTCATAGACCGACAATTCCACGGGAACAATCATCCTGCCGTTCTCTATCGAGGTAATGGTGATGCAGAGCCGTTCGCCCTGGATCTTCGTGGAGCCGACCACAATAGAGTTTTTCGGGATAATGCGCTCATCCACCGCCATCGGCTCCAATAGTCGCAGTCTCACTGTCTGCCCGTCGGTTACGGTCTGGTAGCCATAGACCGATGCCGAAATGGTGTTCTTGCAACTGACACCGCCATTGGCACCTACCGCAGTATTGAACGAGTTGAAAACAAAACTACCATCGTCATCCTCACTATCATACACCTGCTTGCTCAGAGCCGAAACCACCGTCTTGGCCACCTGCTGCACGGGCGAGACCTTGCGCTTCTTCCCCTGCTGGACCGAAGTCCCCTGTTCACCTGCTCCTGCGTAGGCAACCTGACCGTTTTCTCCTTGTGCCGCTGGCATATATTTTGCTGCGAGTTGATAGGACTTTTCCATCAAGGCCAACTGGTCATCAACATTATTCCCGCTTGATGCAGCCTGTGACGTCAGTTTCTGCTCCAGTTCCGCTATGCGGTTCTTCAGTTCCTCATTGGCAGCATCGCCCGACGGCTGATAGAAACTACCGAGTGTCTGGCTCAGTTCGTTGCATGCCGCCGCCGACTGCTGCACCCTCTGCTTGGCTGGCGACACCTCTTCGTCCTTGTGTTCAGCCTTCGCCATCAGGTTCATGTTGTCAGTCACCGCGACAGAATCCGTCTCACCCACCGAGTACGCCCCCAGGTCGTGCCGTGCCTGCTGTTTCTTCTTTATGCCGTCCATCTCGTAGGCTTTGCTCTTGTCGGCAATGCCAGTGCTTCCATTGTCAGCGTCAGGCATCTCGGTATTGAAACCGCTTCTGCTCACGGCATCGTCACTACCGCTACCCAGCGAACAGAACAGCCAGAGCACAATGACCACCATACCGATGACGGCAGCACCGAGCACCATCATCTTGTTGCGCTTCAACTTCTCTTCCTCCGTCAGTTCCTTCTTGGGCTTAGGGTCAGGTTCCTGTCTCTCAGTCTTTTGCCCCTCCTGGGATGAGCTGTCTGAGTCCCTGCCTTGCAACTGCTCCAGTTCCTTCTTTTCTTCCTGTTCCATTTACCATGTCTTTAAGTTGTGAATAATCCTGTTTCCCATTAACGATGATAGGACTGTCAATGTGTTCAATCACGATGTTCGTGCTTTCTTTCCTGTCGGCAATGTCCGTCACCGTCTGCCAGATGCAGTAGAGGAATAGCACCACGAGGATGCCGAACATGCCGATGACTACATGCAGCCTCTGTTCTGGCGAGAGCGCATCAAGTTTTGCCTTGATGCCTCCCGCAATCCTGTCTTTTATCCTTCCAACTTCCTGTTTCATTTCTTCACCGTCCTGATGTCCTTGTTCTCGATGATCGTGAAGTTCCGTATCTGGAAGCCGTTGGGGTTATCGTCCGAGCGGCTGGAGTTCATCAGTCGGCACTCAGTCACCAGCGTCCTCTCCGTCACGTTGCTCTCACGGATGATCGTCTGCCTTGCGAACGTCCTCACCTGATATGGATAGCTGTCGAAGTCGCACACCACGCTGTCCACCCTCACCGTCTGGTTGATGTTACCCGCGATAACGCGATTATAAAAGCCCTGTTCCGCGAAATCACGGTAGTAGTTGTAGGCACTCTTATCGGCCATCACCAGCGCACGCTGCACGTTGCTCTCAATGGCGCTCTTCTCAGGTGCCAGCGTAAAGAAGAGTTCGTGAAAGCGGCGGACGTGTTCCCTCGCCTCTGCCGGACGGTTCTGTGAAAGGTCCTGCGAGAGTGCCAGCATCAGCGACTTACCGCCGTCGAGTACATAGATCTTCTCCCGCTGCTTCTCCGCGAAGCTGTACGAACTCCACACCGACCACACCGTGACCACCGTACACGCGGCCAGGAAGATCATCCCGAACAGCCGAAGCTGCCGGAATGATGATTCGATGTTCTTCAATGACTTGAATTCCATTTTCTGTTTCTTTCTTTTGTCGTTACTTTTTTCTGTTAAACATTACTTGGCAAGCCAGATGGCACCACTCTTCACGGCCCCGCCGCTCTTGGTCAGCGACTTGTTCACGTTGCGGTTGTAGTTGCCGATACCGCCTGCTTGGATCACCCATCCGGCCACCGTAGGCACGGTGAAGTAGCCGATGATGCCTATGAGCATCATGATGAGGTACACCCCGTCTGAGCTATCCAGTGAAAAGCCCGGATCAGTCTGCATCTGCACGATGTCGTGTTCGATGCTCAACTGCTGGATTCTCGCCAGTATGCAGCTGAACAAATCAGCGATGGGTAACCAGAGATACACCTGTATGTATCTGCACATCCACCCCGTGAGCGTACTCTGGAAGCCGTCATAGACTGCTATTCCAAACGCTAATGGTCCGAGTATCGACAGCACGATGAGGAAGAACGTCCGCAGCACGTCGATCATCAGCGACACAGCCTCGAACACCAGTTCCAGGATATAGCGGAAGCCGTCTCGTATCATCTTCTGCAGCTTGTACAGTCCGCGCTCTGCATACATCCCCGCCATCGTCGCCAGGTCCGACGGCGATATGCCGAGGTTGTCCAGTTCCTTGTCAAACTCCGTATCGTCCACTAGGTAGGCCGTCTCAGGGTTGCGCTTCATCATCTCCGTCTCCAGTTCATCCTTCTGCTGTCTCAACTGTTCGAGGTCAAGCTTCTGCCCTTCGAGCATCGTGCTCACGCCCTGCACTATCGGACTCATCACGCTGTTCATCGTGCCGAGCACCAGCGACGGGAAGAGCAGGATGCAAATGCCGATGGCGAACGGACGCAGCATCGGGAACACATCTATCGGCTCAGCCCTCGCCAGCGACTGCCATACCCTGTAGGCGATGTAGAAGAGCGCACCGAACCCGGCCACCGCCCTCGCCACGCCGGTCATCTGTGAGCAGAGCGGCATCATGTCGTCGTACAACTGGCGCAGAATGGTGTGGATGTTATCCGTGTCGATGATTAGCAATAAGTCTGTCATCATTTCACTTTTGCTTTTCTATCATTCCATGATTCCCTTTGTTTACCAGTACTTCTCCGTACCCTTGCCGTAGAGTTTCAGCACACGGTCGAGGTCGTGCTTCTTCTTGGCACGGAGGTACGACACGGAGATGTTCTTGTTGGTGTAGTAGTTGACGAGGTTACGGTAGTGCTTCATGTCACGGTAGCACTTGTCAACCACGTCCATCCTGTCCTTGTCGGTCATGGAGAGCGTCGAGATGTTCACGACTGTCTTCAGCTCGTTCAGTACGCCCGTCGATTCCTCCAACAGTTTCGTGTAGCCGCTGGCTATCGCTGACAGTTCTTCAACTGAAAAATTCTCGTCGTTCATCATCTTCTGGAAGGAGTTGACATAGATGTCGGTGATGTCGCCCACCATGACGATGGTCTGCTGCACCTTTCGGGCATCGCGCACCAGATTATTCACGCTCTTCAGGGCGTCGTAGTACTTCTTGCCCTGCTCATAGATCTTCACCGTTTCCTTGAAGTTGTTAATCATGTTTTCTGCGGTCGTGGAGGTCTGCACGATCTCACGGCAGGAGTTTACGATACCCTGTGCCAGATTGGTAGGGTCAACGACCGTCCACTGTGCACTGGCCTTGCCGACGAACAGCGTCATGCAGAGGCTCATCATTACTAATACTTTTGTTCTCATTGTTACTTTTGTTTTTTTATTGGTTTATTTCTTGGTACATGTCTGCACCGTTTACTTACTCTCTTCACACCGTTTGTCGGCAAGTTGCCTGATGGCGCCCTCGATGTCACCGCCAAGCTTCTCTGCCAGACGCTGCACTTCAATCTTCTCGGTCTCTTCCGTCGTGTATGCAAGATATTCCTCTGGGCTGACCTCGGTGGCATAGACCGCCGACTGCGTACCGCCCAGACCAATCCAAACCTCCTTGTAGAGCCGTGAGGGATTGTTGGCCTGATTGATGCTCAGTATCTGCCCCTTTTCCTTCTCCGTCAGTCCGAGCAGGTTCTGTATCTGGTCAAACTTGTTCATGTACTTGCGCTGGTCGAGCAGTATCTTGCAGTCGGAGTTGTTGATGATGCTCTCCTTCACGATGGGCGACGAAATGATGTCATCCACCTCCTGCGTTACCACCACTGCCTCGCCGTAAAACTTGCGCACCGTCTTGTACATGTAGAGCATGTAGGAGGCCATGTTTGCCGAGGTTAGGGCTTTCCATGCCTCTTCCACCACCAGCATCTTCCGCACTCCCTTCAGGCGGCGCATCTTGTTGATGAATGCCTCCATGATGATGATGGTCACCACAGGAAACAGTTCCTTGTTGTCCTTGATGGAGTCAATTTCAAACACAATGAAGCGTTTGCCCAGCAGGTCAATGTTCTCCTTCGAGTTTAGCAGGAAGTCGTAGCGACCGCCCTTATAGTACTGGCGAAGAGTCGTCAGGAAGTTGTCGATATTGAAGTCGTCCTTTCCGACCTTGATGTCGCGCTCCTGCATCTGCTGGCGGTACACGTCGCGCATGTACTCGTAGAAGGTGTCGAAGCACGGTACGATGGTGTGGTCTGCCTGGATCATGCTGATGTAGGCCGACACGGCACTGCCCAACTCGCCCGATTCGGTCTTGGATACGCCCTCCGTCTCACTCTTCCAGAGCGTCAGCAGCAGCGTCACTATCGAGTCCTTCTTTTCCACGTCGAAGACGTAATCGTCTGTATAGAACGGGTTGAACGAAATCGGGTGTTCCTCGGTGTAGGTGTAGTAGATGCCGTCCTGTCCGTGCGTCTTACGGTGGATCATGGCGCACAATCCTGCATACGAGTGTCCCGTGTCAATCAGTACGACATGGGTTCCCTGCTCGTAGTACTGGCGCACGACGTGGTTCATGAAGAACGACTTTCCGCTGCCCGACGGTCCCAGCACGAACTTGTTTCTATTCGTCGTGACACCCTTCTTCATCGGCAGGTCGCTGATGTCGATGTGCAGCGGCTTCCCCGTCAGCCTGTCCACCATCTTGATGCCGAAGGGCGAGAGCGACGACCTGTAGTTGGTCTCTTCCGTAAAGAGGCACACCGCTGGCTCAATGAACGTATAGAACGACTCTTCCGCAGGGAAGTCGCCCTCGTTGCCGGGGATGCCAGACCAGTAGAGCATCGGGCAGTCCACTGTGTTGTGCCTCGGCATACACTCCATACTGGCCAACTGGCTTCCGATGTCGTTCTTGGCATGTTTCAGTTCCTCGGCGTCATCGCTCCATGCAATCACGTTGTAGTGGGCACGGACGCTGATGAGTCCCTGGGAGTGCGCTTCGTTCAGGTACATGTCTATCCACTCCTTGTTGATGGCGTTGCTTCGGCTGTAGCGGCTCAGTGACTGCATGTTTCTGGCCGTCTTCTCAAACCGCTGCAGGTTGTCATCGCTGTTGTCGATAAGCACATACTGGTTATAGATGTGGTTGCAGGGCAGCAGCAGTCCCACGGGACTAGCGAACGACAGGCGGCAGTCTGAGCGGTCAGTGCTCAGGCGTTCGTATCGGGTGTCGGTATGCACCTTGGCCGGGAGGTCGTTCACGTCGGAGAGCGTGAAGAGGCACAGGTGGTTGTCGCCAATCTTCATCTCGTCGGGACTGAGGTCGATGTCCTGAAGCGAGGCATTATCCTCGGGCATCAGCGAGAGGTAGCGCTCTATCAGCCCAGCCTTGCGACGGGTGCCTACAATCTCGTTGTCGCTCAGTTTTCTCAGTCTCACAAAGCCGGAGTCGTTCATGATGCGCTCGAACTGCTCCACGGACTCCAAGAAGCGGCTGGCCGTTTCCTTGTTCAGTTCCTTCGGGATAATATGCCCACGGCAGAGAGTTGAAAAATTGCTCTGCATGCGGTTGCGCTCCCTGGTGGTCTTGGTCAGGAAGAGGTAGCACGAATGCTTCAGGAATGGACGCTCGTTGAAATGTCTCTCAAAGCTCCGTGACAGGAAAGTCATATCATCCTTCTGCAATTCCGGCTTGTATGTCTCGCGGATGAACCAGTCCTGCTTGTGGACAATGCTGTAGTCTGGCAGCACCTTGACGGCTTTGCACCAGCAGCCGTGAATGGTCTCGTACTCCTGCGAGGTCACGGTGTAGAGTTCGGGCAGCGTCACCTCGAAGGCTACGGTCAGGTCTGCGTCCTTCGACACGATGCAACCGTTCTCCACCGCCAGCAGGGGCAGCTTGTTTTCAATAGTCGTTGCTTTCAGCGTATTCCTCATTGTCGTTACACTTGTTTTTGATAATCAGGTACGGCTTGCGTCGGTTGATCAGGAAACGGGGATGCTGTCTGTTTGATAGCCGCTTCATCAGACCGTGCTCCCCATAGCGTCGGTTGAGGGCGAAGGTCTGCCAGACCAGGACGGAGGCAGACACGACACCCGTACCGATGCACACCCACTGGTTGACGCCAGCGAGATAGAGGACCACGAAGAGGACGAAGACTGCAATCAGCCCGCCCGCGAAGATGAAGAGATACTGCGCCTTCAGCCCCTTGAACTCAACCGACTGGCCGATACCCTTGTTGATGTTGTACTCAGCCATTGGTCGGACAATTATTACTCACTATTGTCTTCCTTATACCTTATTATTATATATAGGCTTAGAGGAAGAACGAGCGCAGGATGGTAGCGGCCACGATGAGGAAGATACAGGCACCGAACCACGAGGCAGCGGTCTTCGAGGTGTCGGGATCACCACTGGAGAACTTGCCATAGACCTTCACGCCGCCAATGAGTCCTACGACGGCACCGATGGCATAGATGAGCTTGGTGCCCGGCTCGAAGTACGAGGTCACCATGCTTGTTGCCTCGTTGATACCAGCGAGGCCGTTGCCCTGGGCCATTGCGGTTGTTGTCGCGGCAGCAATGAGGGCTGTACATGCTACGATCTTCTTGTTAGCGAACTTCTTTACATTCATTTTCATTTTTCGTTTACGTTTTAATTGTTAATACTGTTGTTGATTGGTTGGATAATTGTTGGATTCAGTGGTTGTAGAAACACACGTCTATCCGTAGTCTCTCTGTTTCATTTTTCTTCTTGTCGTTTATTCGTTACTGTTTATACATAGTCGTGGATATTGAAATCCTCGAATCTCTCAGGGATAGAGAACGTTTCCTTCGGCTCTGCCTTTATGTTATTCTTATCTGAAACAGCATCCTCCATTGGTTTGTTCTCGTACTTGTCAAATAAGTCGTTGATGCAGTCACCGATGTGCGGGAAGTCCTTGGTGACGGTGTCGAACAGTTCTGTGCCCTCTAGCCCCTTGAACACCTTCACTACGGAACGTTCTTCTTCCTCAGACAGATTCTTTCTGCCCACATTCTTGAAGGCAAAGTCGATGTCATCTATCGTGGCACCTTCTGCATAAGGTTCTTCAGGCTCGTCAGGTTCGTCGAACAGATCATTGAGTTGTTCCGTTGGCACCTGCTTCCAGACCTTCTTCTGCTCAAATTCGCAGTCCTCAGGGTTCACTGGCTTGGCAATCTCCTTGCCATCCTCTGTCACCTCGCCTCTTGCAATAGCCTCTTTTCGCTTAGCCTCTTCTTGTCTTTGGCGCATTCGCTCCATCTCAGCCTTCATGTTGAAGGAACTTTTGCCGATGATGTCCGAATCTTCTACTTTAGGCGACACTTCTGTTTCTGGACTTGCTTGCTTCCCGCCATGTGCAGGCTCCTTCTGATAGTGATTGAATATAGCCAGTTCATAGGCGATAAAGGCCAATATCCCAATGATTACGATGGTTGCCATTTGCCATGCTTTATACGAGTGCCATTGAAACTGTTCTGGAGCAGACGGTCAATCTGGGACTCGTACCGCATGAAGTGGTCTGTCAGCACCATGTCCACGTAGGAGGAAATGTTCACGTCCTCAATGTTCAGGGCATTCACGATGGAACGGATACGGTCATGGTAGGCATCACGGAGATAGGCAGACTTGCCACGTCGCGCAGCCTTATCCATCGGAGGATTGGAGAACAGGTTCATGTATTCCTCGTCGAGATTGCCCAGCGGTGCCAGATGGAATCTTTCATCATCATCCGCTTTTACGGCGATGTGGGAATTTTCATTCTGCAATACCTGCACACGTGATTTGGTTTTCTGACCTTTCCATAGAAGGTAGGTCTCTGCTGTTACTATAGCATATAATATCAGCAGCAAAATGATTTGTAATGCTGTCATTGCGTTTGATTGTTAATACGTTTGAATGTTAACACATTTAATTGTTGATACGGTTGGCCATTAATACGCTTGAAAGTTAATATACATCATGATAGTTCTTATTGTACAGCTTCCTGATCGGTTCCTCGAACTCCTCGAAGTGGTGGGCGAAGATGTTATCAACGTAGGTCGAGATGTTCAACTGATTATTGCCTATCACACTGATTATTCTCTGGATCCACTCATGATACTCAGGCCGCATATACACCATCTTCCCCTGTCTTGCCAGCGTTTTCATCATTGGCGTATTGATGAAGTGGCTCAGAAAGAACTCCTCCGGGGAACATTCTTCATCTGGGATGTTGTCAGGACTGTCATCTTTCCGCACTTTTGATTTTGGCGGTTTCGACTTCTTATGTCTCTGTACATTCTCCTGATTCCGCAAGGCATCCGCAGCCTCTTTTTCTTTCTGCCGGGACAGATCTGGCGGAGCATCAGGACGGATGCCTTCGATGATGTCATGAAAGTCAACCTCTTGAACGGTATTCTTGTCCATAGCCATTAACCGTTAATGATTCCCAACACCTCTTCTGTTAGTTCCCTGACGTTGCTACCTCTGATGAGCGTCTTATCTGGCGGGAACAGCGTCGAACGGAATAGCGGACGGTTTTCCTCCTTCTCACCCTCCCTGCGGAATCGCTTACTATCTGGGACAAATGTCTTCAGGGCAGAAAGGCCAAGTTCCGCCATTACTTTGTCGTAGATGTCATAGAGTCCCGTCTTCTCACGCCCGTCCACCATGTTCCATACGAAGTACAGGCCCTTGATGTTGGTCCTGCCCGTGGTAATCATGTGGTCGTTGATGGCCTTCGCAAATGCGAGGGAACTCTGCATGACTACACGGTCCGCAATTGCCGGACAGAAGATGTAGTCCATCGAGGCAACCGTTTTCAGCACTCCCTCGTTGTCCATTGTACCAGGCAGGTCAAAGAAGATAATCTCAGGGGCATTCTCCATCTGCTGAAGTCTTCTGGCAGCATCAATGGCATCCCCGGGACGGCTCATAATCACAGGGTAGGCTTTCTTTTTGATGCGCTTGAACTGGTCGAAAGCCTGTTTGCGAAACTGCTCATTCTCTTCAATGGTCTTGAAGTCGCGTCTGCGCATCTCATCGATGCTGTACTGCGGGAAGTCACAGTCAATGACCCCAACATTGATTCCCTTCACATAGTGCAGATAGCTTGCCATCAGCACCGTCAGCGTTGTCTTGCCAGCCCCTCCCTTTTGTGTGGAGAACGCGACGAATGTTGTCTTGTTCATTTTTTCAGTCATTTGTTTATTTAATAGGTTCAACTTATGTTCATTATCACATACGATCGACTTTATATGTTGCCAGTCGTGAATATGTTTCATTAGGCTCATAACCGTCTGTTCAAACATTCAAACGTTCAAATGTTCAGTCATACAAACATTCATATGTTCGGGCAGTTTTACATCTGACCAGTTGGCTCAGAAGCCTTTTGACGGTGCAAAGGAACGGCTAATTTGCCAACCAGCCAAATAAACAAGGCAAGTGTCCCTGGAAGTCCCATCGAAACAGGGACATTGAGGACACCACCCAACTTTTTTCTTACCACCGTTTTAAAAAGGTGTGAAAAAGACTCATCGGAAATGCAGACCTTTGCAGCCGCAAATGCCAATCAGTGGGTGAAGAATATATCGGTTACGACCGATGTTGGTCTATTGAAGCGACTAATCCGTCCGCAAGGCGGATTACTTATGCCCGCAGGAGCATAGCAAGATGTCTTTTGAGTTACTCAAAAGGTTTCGGGTAACCCACGAAACTCCCATCTTGCCCTTGCAGGGGGCTGGGGTCTGACTCCGAAGTCGTCATCCCCTGATTTGGAGAAGCGATAGTAACGTATCATAGATAATATGGAAGAAAACAAGAAACGAAAGACGGGTCGATACCCGAAGAACAGCAAGCGGACGCACTGTGTCATGGTACGCTTCGACGATATGGAATGGGCCAGGTTCCTCACGCTCTATGAGCAGTCAGGAGTCTATGCCAAGGCGGTTTTCGTCAAGTCGCGTGTCTTTGGCGAGACGTTCAAGGTCGTAAAAGTCGATAAGACAATGGTTGACTTCTACGAAAAACTGTCATCATTCCACGCTCAGTTCCGGGGTGTGGCGGTCAACTACAATCAGGTGGTAAAGGAACTGCGTAGCCATTTCTCTGAAAAGAAGGCAATGGCCTTGCTCTATCGTCTGGAGTCGATGACTCGGCAGATGATGGAGCAGGGACAGCAGATAGTGGCATTGGCAAAGGAGGCAAGAGAACGATGGTTGCAAAGATAACGATTGGTAGTTCCCTTTTCGGTGCCATCAAGTATAATGCCGACAAGGTGAATATGGGAAAAGGCCAGTTGCTGGACACTAACAAGGTGTTCAATAACGGTGACGGTAAGGCCGATGTTGCACAGGTGTTGGCAGATTTCGAAAAGCGAATGCCCAGACAAATGCGGACGGAAAAGCCTGTCATCCACATCTCGCTCAATCCCCATCCTGATGACAGGTTGACGGACGGGGAACTGACACAGATGGCGCATGAGTATATGCAGCGCATGGGATATGGTGACCAGCCTTATATCATCGTCAAGCATGAGGACATCGATCGCCATCATCTGCATATTGTTTCCATCCGTGTGGACGAGCAGGGCAAGCGCATTAACAGCGACTTCACCAAACGAAGAAGCCTTGCCATCATCAGGGACTTTGAACAGAGATACGGACTGCATCATGGCAACAAGCGAGAAGAGGAAAGACTGTCCAACCGCATCCCGCCAGTCAATCCTTCCGAGGGTGACATCAAGAAGCAGGTGGGCAATACGGTCAAGGCCGTTTTTCACGACTACCAGTTTCAGACCATTGGCGAACTCCGTGCGCTGCTGTCGCTCTACAATCTGACTGTCGAAGAAGTTAGGGGCAATGTCAGGGGTGAGGACTATAATGGGTTGGTCTATTCAGTCATTGATACCAATGGCAATAAGGTTGGCAATCCGTTCAAGTCATCCCTGTTTGGCAAGTCCGTCGGCTATGAGGCATTGCAGAAAAAGACTGCATTCTCGAAGAAGAATATCAAAGACAGGAATCTGACTGAGCCGACCAAGAAAGTCTTAAAGTATGCACTTAAACGGACTTACGACAAGGACGAGTTTGTCAGGATGCTCAAAGAGAAAGGTGTTGATTGTGTCTTCCGCTATACGGATGAGGGTAGGATCTACGGTGCAACGTTCATCGACCACCGTACCCATTGTGTCCTCAACGGTTCCCGTATGGGCAAGGCTTTCTCTGCCAATGCACTCGAACAGCACTTCAATACGCCGCCAGAGGAACAGATTCCTTTCAAGGAAAAGGAAGAACAGGAAGAACAGCCGAGTACTGGCAGCATATCGGCAGAAGGACATCAGCAATCTGCTTCTCATGATGGGCAGGGACATGACGAAAGCAAAGGCGGTTTCGCATCATTCCTTGATGCTCTTGACATCCTCAATACTGACAATCCTGTCACTGATGCGGAGGAAGAGGCATTCCGTCGCAGGTTGCAGCGCAAGAGGAAAAAGCGTCGTGGCCCAAGACTTTAATCAGACAACAATAGTATCACCAATTTAATTCAAATGTATTATGCAACAAGAAGATGATTTGAGGGCATTGGCGAAAATCATGGATTTTCTCCGTGCCGTGAGTATTATTCTCGTAGTGATGAACGTCTATTGGTACTGCTACGCCAGTATCGTGGAGTGGCACCTGAACATCGGTGTGGTTGACCGCATCATGATGAACTTCAACCGTACCGCAGGGCTGTTTCATTCCACGCTCTACACAAAACTATTCTCTGTTCTTCTCTTGGCCCTGTCGTGCATGGGAACGAAAGGCGTGAAGGAGGAAAAGATTACTTGGAAGCACATTGGCTTAGCACTGACCATTGGCTTCATCCTGTTTTTTCTCAACTGGTGGATTCTTAACCTGCCATTACCCTTTGAGTTCTGCACAGCCCTGTATGTCCTGACGCTGACCCTCGGCTATATCGGTCTGCTGATGGGTGGTCTGTGGATGAGCCGTTTGCTTCAGAACAATCTAATGGATGACGTATTCAACAACGAGAACGAATCGTTTATGCAGGAAACCCGTCTGATGGAGAACGAGTATTCTGTCAATCTGCCTACACGCTTCTACTACAAAAAGAAGTGGCACAAGGGTTGGATTAACGTGGTCAATCCCTTCCGTGCCACTATTGTACTTGGTACTCCTGGTAGTGGTAAGTCGTATGCTATCGTTAACAACTTCATCAAGCAGCAGATAGAAAAGGGCTATTCACTCTATTGTTACGATTACAAGTATCCGGACTTGTCGATGATTGCCTACAACCATCTAATGAATCACATGGATAGTTATAAAGTGAAGCCCAAGTTCTATGTGATTAACTTTGATGACCCACGCAGGAGTCATCGCTGCAATCCCATTCACCCAGACTTCATGACGGATATATCAGATGCCTATGAGTCTGCATATACTATCATGCTTAACCTCAATAAAACGTGGGTGCAGAAGCAAGGCGATTTCTTTGTAGAATCACCAATCATCCTGTTTGCCGCCATAATTTGGTTCCTCCGTCTCTATGAGGATGGTAAGTATTGCACATTCCCCCATGCCGTTGAACTTTTGAATCAGAAATACGAGGATATATTTCCGATTCTATCCAGTTATCCAGAACTTGAAAACTACATGTCACCGTTCATCGACGCATGGCAGGGAGGTGCCGCAGACCAGTTACAAGGTCAGATAGCATCTGCCAAGATTCCTCTGTCCCGAATGATTTCCCCTCAACTTTATTGGGTGATGTCTGCCAGTGAGTTCACGCTCGACATCAACAATCCGAAGGAGCCGAAAATCCTGTGTGTCGGCAATAATCCCGACCGTCAGAATATCTATGGTGCAGCCCTCGGTCTGTATAACAGCCGTATCGTCAAACTCATCAATAAGAAGGGAATGCTCAAATCCTCAGTCATCATTGACGAGTTACCTACCATCTACTTCAAGGGACTTGACAACCTCATCGCCACCGCACGAAGCAACAAGGTTGCCGTATGTCTCGGTTTTCAAGATTTCAGCCAGTTAGTTCGTGACTATGGTGATAAGGAGGCAAAGGTGGTACAGAATACGGTAGGCAACATCTTCAGTGGTCAGGTGGTTGGTGAAACAGCTAAGACTCTGAGTGAGCGTTTCGGCAAAGTCCTTCAAAAACGCCAGTCCATGACAATCAATCGCCAAGATACTTCCACCTCCATCAACACGCAGATGGACAGTCTGATTCCTGCCAGCAAAATATCTGGCTTGACACAGGGTATGTTTGTCGGTGCCGTCTCAGACAATTTCGATGAGCGTATTGACCAGAAGATCTTTCATGCAGAAATAGTTGTCGATACAGAGAAAGTTTCCAAAGAGACCAAAGCATACAAGCCAATCCCCGTTATCACAGACTTCACCGATGAGAACGTTAATGACAATATGGATCAGATGGTCAAAGAAAACTATATCCAGATAAAAAAGGATGTTAAGGATATCGTGGCTAATGAATTAAAACGTATCGCTGAAGATCCAGATTTAGTACATTTAATAAAGAAATGATTTATAGGGGGTGTGCTCAACAAAAAGTACATCCCCTATGAAACTCAATATGAACGAAACTTTGAAAATTATGTAGTAGGCTGTAAACTCAAAACATGCATAATCATCAAAATGGAAGATGCAATTAAAGCAGAGACATCAATATGAGCCACACAAACCTAATATTCATCCATGTACGAGCAAAATTGCTTGCATCTTACCTCCGATCAACTTGCGCAACTTCTTCCAAATAATCATATATAATGTAGAATAACTTTTATCAATCTCTATTCTTGTCAAACAAAAGACACTTGAATTTTGTATATTTTCTTAAATAATCTTCTATGGGAGATGGAGAAGGACATAAATATTGAAAAATACATCTTTTGCAACTATCATAATTCCTTATTGCGAACCAATCAGAGGATAAGTTCGAAAAGGATTCTTTTATATGTTCTTCCAGACTATAATTATTAAGTTTCTCCACTTTATTTGAACCATACGAAACATATTCTCCTCCAAATATGATTATCCTTCCCCAATATGTTGAATTTAAGCAATTATTTGTTCTTATTATTCTATACTTGTGCTTTTGATTTAATAAATCATCTGCGGAAAACAGAATATACTTATGCAGTGATTCCATATTGACAGGATTTAAAACTAAATAAGGAGTAATGTCGTAATTTGGATATTTCTCAATATAACTATTGTATGAAAGAAGTTGTTTGGAGTTGTCTATAGGGTAAAGAAAATGATGCTTTTTATTATATACTTGCCAATCTTTTAGTTCCTCTATATTTTTGTCAACTATAATATCAAATTCAAAATTAGAATCGGATATGAGATTCTCAATCTCAAGATTGTCATTTTCCAATATCCATGAATAATTGAAGCAAAAGTGCAACTTCCCTTTATGGCAAAACTCTTTTACGACACTACTATTAACGAGTCCCAGAACCCCATCAACATTTAGTCCTACGATTCTAATTCTTTTTAGGTTATTATATTTAGTCGCATCTTTTATATATGAAAGGATCTTTTTCTCATCGTAATCATTGACACAATACTTATTACAAATAATACTTGCATCATTGTCATTTCCGTACATATACTTCAGGTATCCAGAACAGTTTTTCTTTTCTTGATTACATATTAGTGTCATTTCGGAGAAATAGAGACCTTGATTAAGTCTAGAATACAAAGAGACTTTTTTCTGTGCTTCTTTTCCTTCGACTATGTTTATTTCAGATATAAATTGCATTGAAGATTGTTCATATTGACAATAATTACCCATATTATTCTTTCTTAGTACTTGCAAAATCGGGATATAATCGTTTATTTGTTTTTTATCTATAACAAACATATTATTGGGAGAAGAGACGATTTTTTGAATAATGTCAAAAAGATGATTATCACCTGATAAAAGAAATTCATCGTTCAAAAAATTAACAAGTAGAGCCCGTTTTTTATCAAAACGGAAATATATATAAGGCTCAAGATAAATATTATATCTCATACTATTATTATATCATTGAAACGTTTTTTATTATTTCATTACATTTTTCTGGGTATTCTTCAAAATATGATATTAGTTCTTCCCATATATGGGGAGCAATATTATTGTTTTTTTTACATATCTCATTACCTTCTATATCAGAAGCTATACAAACTGAACACGTATCTATCATTTTACATTTTTGGCAAAGCCCTACGTATTTAGCGAACAATAAATTGTATTTTTCTACAATACCCTTTTTGTCAATGTGAACTGATATTTCATCCACATTTCCAAAATTTATCTCATTACCTATTCGCTCACATGGATATATTTTCCCCTGAACAGAAACAAATATTTTCCTAGAAAACGGAATGCAGGTTTTTGTAGGCAACATATATCCTTCTGTAGAATCACAAATGTAATCTTCACTCATAATTCTGTTAAAATCCACATTATAACAAAAAAGCTTTGTAGAAAACAATATCTTTTCATATCTAACTATTTTGGGAGAATCTTTATCGATTGCAGCTTTTACTCTTTTGTTTAAAATTGTTCTATAATCTTCCATTTTTGATCTAAACATTGTTGCGAATTCCTTTCTCCTTTCGGGTACAACTCCAAATATATTAAGCTCATTGGTCATTGGATATTTTTTGTATTTTGAGAACAAAAAAGCAGAAGTTTCTTCGACAGAGTTCCGATCATGTAATACTGAATTGAAATTGACATGTGTGTCAAAATATAATGGATGTTTGTTTTGGATATAATCTAGATTTTTAATTACATCATTAAATGAAGATCTTCCATTCTTGTATTTTCGATATGAATTATTATTTTTATTACCATCAATACTAACCAAAATGTCAAATTTATGTTGGACGAGATAATCTATATATTGATTCAACAACAAACCATTTGTTGTCATTGAATATGAGATATACTTTCCTGATATAGGATTACAAGAAATATAATCAACAACCTTTTGTATGAAAGAAAAATTGAGGAGTGGTTCGCCGCCATAGAAAGAAATACGTAATTTATTGTTTCCTATATTATTATGCTTCCCCCATAAAGCTCTCATATATGAATATAGTGACAAGAATAACTTGAAATTCAAATTCTTATTAATTCGAGGATCATAGTTGTTATATAGATTTCCATACCCGCAATAATAACATTGCAAATTACAATTGTCGGTTACTTCAAATATTATTTGACGCGTATTGCAAAGAGCTTCATCAATATCTTTTTCTGTCAAAAGACGAAAAGCATTATTAGGAGGTTCCTTTTCTAGCAAATGGTGTGCTTTCAGAAAATCAACCTGTTGTTTAATTTCACTTTTTACAGGTATGTCTAAAGCGTCATCTAAATATCCTAAATAATCTTTAGAAATATATTGAACATATTTATTTCTTTCGTCAAATAAATATGAGTTCCCTTTTGCAGATTTAATTATTTTCATATAATCTATTTTTCTATCGGATTGTAGTATTGTTCCCACGACTCGTTGAGAGGATGGAAACCGCGGTCGCTGTCGTCCATGATGATGACACGGGCTCCTGTGTTCTTGACGAATGCCCCGGCGTTTTTATACATATTGGCCTCAAACTTCAGCCATTCCTCTTTTGTCATCTGCTTGTATTTCCAGTCGTAGCGGACAATAGGCTCGGGCTTTTGTGTCAGTCCCTCAGCCTCGAAGATGAAGTTGTGCTCTGCGTCGAAGACCTTTAAGATGGTTCCTTTCAGACCGCCAAACTTCCACGGGCCGTATGGCAGAAGGATGTTGCAGGCATAGTATGCTTTCCACTTACGGCCTCCGTATTCGCAAGTGGCTGCATGGCAGTGGAAGCCCATCACCGTTGCGGTGTCTTCAGGTATGTAAGTCCATTCGATAGTAGGCACAGGCTCCGTATATTGGCACACATCATCGGTGAACGGTACGCGATTGCTGACTGTCATGGTTCCCCGGGCTACTGATCGCAGAATGTCATAGCCCTGCCAACTCGACTCCGGCGTATCAAACGACATGGTGGTCTTGATGCTCTCGGTGTTCTTCTCGTCAAGTTCGCGCAGGTTCTTACTGAAGAACGACACATAGTTACGTCCGACGAGTAAAGTCATATAGTCTTCTGCTTTCAGGGAGTCATCGGCAGCAGACTCACGGAAGTTATAGCGGTAGGTGATGGCAACGCGGCTGCTGTCGAGTTGCTGAAACTTGCTCACATCTTTGTGAGTGATCATAAAGGTTGGTTCGTCCATAGCGTAGGACATTTGTACTTGGGCATTGGCTTTTGTAGTGCAACAGACGATGGCGAGTCCGCAAAGCACGGTGTTGATGATTCTTTTCATAATTGTAGGGATTTATAAAAGTTTGATTCTGATTCCTGCCATAACGGCACGCCCCCGCAACTGATATTGGCTGACATAGCGAGTCACACCGTTGTCGATGATACGGTTGTAAGTCTTGCGGTCGAAGAGATTGATACACTCCAAAGAGAATATCGTGGATTTCAGATGGTACTCTATGCGCTCGTTCAGGAACAGGCTGCTGCGTCCCTGTGTGAAATAACTGCTATAGTAGTATTGCATCTGGGTATTGAAGGAGAGCGAAGTGCCAGCCCATAGTATTACCGACGTGGCATTAGTAAAAGTACGGTAGAGGTCTGTTCCTTTCATACCGTCCGTGTAGGGCTGTGAGATGGATAAGGTGTTATTTGTCATGAGGCTTACCCACTTGGCAAACGAGGCATTGTAACTGACGGATGCCTTCAGATAGTCGGTACGGCTATTGTGCTGTACATCGTCTATGAGATATTCGCCATTGCTACGCCCAATGGTGAGGCTTTCCTGTATCTTGGAATTGAACTTGAAGAATCCTTTAGAAAAAGACTGGTCTGCCTGATATACGCGGTTGTCGGTGCCAATGGGTAGCAGATAGTAGTCCGTTACGTCATTAACAAAACGATAGGCGATTGAGTGTTGCGAATGTGTATTGACGTAAGTGAGTGAGACATTGGCAAAGAGCATACGGATGACGTCTTTGTAGGAAACAGAGGCAGAAGTCTTGAATGTCTTTTGCAGCTCGGCTTCTAACAGACAGGTATTTGCGTATGTCGTGCGGTAGTTCTGATAGTAGGTGGCTGTCAGTTGCTGCATGGCCGATGGTAAGGATTCCTCGTATGATGTCAGGAGATTGTAGTCAAAATGGCTGTTGGGCTTATAATTGAAGTTAGCGTATGGCTTAACGGAGAAACAGGCTTTGCCGTAACCTCCCTGGTTCTTGTCATTGATGTGGTAATAGCGGATTCCTATAGGCACATAGACAAGCAGTTGCAGCCGTTCGCCATTGTGGAAAAGCAGTTTGGGCACAATGTGGGCACTTGGTTCCACCATATCGAGACAGTTATCCTGTTGGTTGATGCCTGTCGTTACGTGCTGATATTTCATGGCAACCGTACCGTTGACACTATACATCAGATATGGGATGCGACGGGAATAGAGCGAGAGGGCATTGTCAGTATCAAACTGGCGTATATGGATGTCTTGCTGCAATGTCGGAAGCGTGAGCCGGGCATCCTTATCTGTGTAGGTAATGGCAGAAGAATAGTCGGCCACGCTCCCATTGCTGAGGTTTCTATGCGCAGTGATACGGTTGGAGATTTCAAGGGTGTGATTGTTAAGGTGCTGGGCTATATTGGTATTGATGAGGCCATGCCCACAGTTGAAAGAAGCCGAAGCGGACAGGGCCTCTTTCAGATAGAGTTTACGGCTGTTTATCTTGTAATTCAGGTTGCCGTTCAGGTAGTTCATCTTGCTCTGGGTGCTGTTCTCTTCAAGAATGGTTAGTGTACTGTCAGCAGTGATGAAATAGTCAGAACGTTCGGCTGAGTTTCGCATTTCCTTATCAAAAAGATAGTTGATGTTGTAAGTCAGCAAGTGGTCTTCATCTATCTTGTGCAGTTGATTGACCGACAGGTTATGGGTATCGTTGCGATAGGAATAGGTGTCCCCGATTGATGGTCTCGATGGTTGCAGAAGACCTGTGCCTGTGTCGCTGTTCATGTCGGCAGGTGCATTGATGTCGCGCCGCAAGTCTGTGCCGACATTGTTGGTCTTATAGAATGAGATGTTTTGTCTCTTGGGTTTGAAGTTCATCAGATTGATGGTTGCCCTTCGTGCTAAAGTCGGTGTGCCCACTTCTGCATCGAGTGTGGAAGCCCATACGCCTTTGGCGATATTCTTCAGTTTGATGTTGATGGCGGGATTGTCACCTGCCAAAGTGCCTTGCAGTACTTTGGCGTCTTGGTGGTGCTCCATCACTTGGACGGCAGCAACGTCCTCGGCATTGATGTTTGTCGTGGCAATGTTGTATCGGCCACCCAGCATGTCCGTGCCCTCAATGTAGAACTCTGTGATCCATTTCCCATTGTACGAAATCTGACCGTCTGGCGAAATGGATATGCCTGGCATCTTCTTCAGCAAGTCCGCCAGTACCTTGTCATTTTTCGACAGATAGGTAGAGGCATTATAACTGATTGTATCTCCAGAATGACGTATCTTCTTGGACTTCACTACGACCTCCTTCAACTCCAAATTCTTGAAGATGGAGTCAAGAGCCGATATGTCGGCCTGTGAATATATATTGTTATTAATCAATAACATACAAAGCAAGAAGACCAAGAATCTCATAGGTAATAGAGAATTTAATCATCCATTATAAATTGTTGGGGTGAGACACCCCAACAATTCAATTCAAAACTCTATGTGCATTAGATGCACCACAATCAGCACAGGATTCATCTGAAATGACAACCTGTTCTGGAGTTACTGGACCAACACAAATGCAGCCACAAACTTTTGGAGAACATGCTCCACCTTTCACTGTTGCCAAACTTTCTTTTGAAAGCTGGTCTTTTTCTAACAGAGATAATTTCATAATTATAATAATTAAATTAGACATTGTGACTATAAATAGTCAATGCAAAATTATAAATCAATAGTGACATTAGCAAATTCCCAAATACTATATGTTGCACGAATCAAGACCTTATCTCCTGTTTTTTAAGCAGTTATGTATCCTTCTATAGCGCAATTTGCAACATTTTTCTAGTGATTGTCTATTACGTTTCTAATGAAACAAGACAGTAGGGATTTGTATGTTGTTCATAATCTCCACATAAAGAAATCATCTCCGCATTTCCACTCACGCCAGAAATCCCAAATGTGTTCAATCATTAGATCCGTCTGAAGCGAAGTGTGTACAATGTTACCATTCTTATCATAAATTACTTTTATATTCTGTTCAAATGATTTGAATGGTACTTTTACCTTTGCAATCCTTCCAATAGCATTTTTAGGATTTTTGTTATCATCTAATACGGTACCAAAATCAGGTTTTTCTTCAGAACGATAGTTCCCATTGCGCAGCATATCAGAAACGGCATTAAATGGATCATAAATACTGTCCAATTTGCTAATGCTGATGATTTTGACTTTTGTTGCAGGATAATGAGTCTGCAGGAACTCTTCTAATTGCACTTCTTCCTCAGACTTCGTACATCCAGTTATTAACAATAAAGCCAAACAGATTATTACATTGATAATTATATTCTTCATTTTCTGATAATTTGTTGTAAGATTGTTTTGTTATTGATTATTGTTGTCGAATGGACTTTCATATTTTCCTTTAATCTGTACTTCTTTATATCATCATTACTAATATAAGTATAGGCATGAAAGAAATTTTCTCCATTTAATATAACAACATTGTCAGAAACAGAATCAATATCACATTCTATAACCACACTTTCTCTACCTTCATATGTTGTTGATACTTGTCTTTTTACTACTTGGTAATAGTTATTATATCGGTACGGAATAAACAACTCAATCATTAGATTATTATGTATTGAATCTGAAGATATGACAATTCCATCCGCTTCAATTGTAAAAGGATACGGAATTTTATAAGTTGCATAACAAATGATAGCAAAAAGAACGGTAACGATCATCGTCCCAGTACGTACTAAAACTGGAGGTGTCTGACCCATGACATGCCTTACTTTCTCGCTTCTTAATTCGACCTTCTCTATATCCATATTAACAATATTTCAATTCCCTAATTCTAGTTGGTTCCTTACTAGGTTATAATATGCACCTTGTTTTGCAGTCAATGAATCATGATTGCCAGTCTCAACAATTCTTCCATTATCTAATACTATTATCTGATCTGCATTCTTTACAGTACTCAAACGATGAGCAACTACTACAACGGTCTTACCTTTATAAAACTTGTCCAAATTCTCAACGATGGCACGTTCATTTTTGGCATCAAGGGCATTCGTTGCTTCATCAAGAAAAATATAATCAGGGTTTTTGTACACGGCACGTGCTATCAAGATGCGTTGCTTCTGACCTTGACTCAGTCCTACGCCATCACGTCCTATCTTTGTGTTAAATTTTAGTGGTAAGCTCATAATATAGTCCTTGATACATGCAATTTCAGCAGCTTTCCCTAATCGTTCAACATCTATCTCTCCATCATCAACAGCAATATTCCTGGCAATAGACTCAGAAAATATTACACCATCCTGCATAACGACACCACACTGGCGACGCCACCATTTGAGATTGATGTTCCTAATGTTATTGCCACAAATAAACAAATCCCCATCATTTAATAGATAATAGCCCAACATAAGCTTTACAAGAGTAGTCTTTCCACTGCCAGAGGCACCAACAATTGCGGTTACTTTCCCTTCTGGAATATGGATATTAATATCTTCCAGTGTGTATTTAGGACTATGGAAATCATATTTAAAACAAGCTTTACTAAACGAAAGGCCTCCGGATTTATCTTTATGAGTTGTTATTGTCCTGTTGCTATCTTCTTCATTACCAGTTGTGTGTATTTCATTAATACGTTCCAGACTGATTTTTACATCCTGCAGGTTCTGCATCAATTTGGGTGGTAATTCCATCCCCATTTCAACCCGCTGTACAGCATCTTGGCTCTTAGCACCTCTGGCTTGGCTCTGTTGAACATAC
>ONKL01000014.1 GCA_900318395.1 uncultured Prevotella sp. | reverse complement strand
CACTGCTATATTGATGTTTCCGTGAACTCACAGAGGACAGGTCCCGCAAGTTCATCAGGAGAACAAGAAGCCGTTAGTTTAACTCTATAAGTATCCATTAAAGTGAAGGGGCTCGCAGCAATGCGGGTCCCTTCGCTGTTATTTCAAACACGGAAAGAACCATCACTTCTGTCCATTACAGATTATAGAATAGCCGTCATCATAGGGGAGGAAAAAAGGGGATTTTGCGACAGTTATGGCAAGGATTGCCGTTTCTGTCGCAAATTTCGTATATGCACCATAGGCTTCTCTGCCGGAAATCATCCTTTTTGTTGGAACGGGGCCAAAATCGCCGTAATGTCATCGTTACTTACTGCCCCCCGATGCATTTCTTGTTACGAAGCCTCGTAACACTTTTTGGAAAGCCATCGAAAAAGTGTTAGAAGGCTTCGTAAAAACAGGTGAAAATATGAATGATTGTTTAAATACTATACAAATATACACGCCCACCAGACTTCAAATTATCTCTCATGCTCAAATAGGAAAGAGAATAGAGAAACAATCAAAAAGTAGGGGGCTCGCTCCGCCCTATGCGAAGCAAGCCCCCCTTCTCAGAATCTGTCGTTCCTCAATTAAGGCTCGTTGGTTGGTCCGTCACCGCTGTCGTTGGTCGGTCCGTCGCCAGAATCGGGAGTCGTAGGAGTGGTTGTACCCTCACCGTTGTCATCGGTGTTGTCGGTCTCCTCCACAGTTCCCGGATCAGCCGAGGTGACACGCTTCACGATCTCACCGTTACGGTCGTAACAGGTGATCTGGATGGCGGTCGAAGCTACGCTGTGGCCTTCGGTCGCCCAGGCCTTGATGACCTCGCCGGCACCTTTCCAACAGGCCTGCATCACGCCCTCGCTCACGCCTGAACGAATGGCCGCCTCCTTGATCACCTTGCTCTGGTCGAGCGTCGAATACAGGTCAGGAACCATCACGTAACGGTACACCTCAGGACCGTCCTTGAAGAACTTCATCTTCTTCTCCTTTGCTTTTACCTTTAATGCCATAGTTTTAAAGATATTTCATGGTATTAAACTACTATGCAACCAACTACATCGGGTGGTCGCTTCCCTCTTTATTATTAATTTACAAAGATTCGAAAAATATGTAAATTACGCAACTTTTTCCGCAAGAAATTTCATTAAATCTTGTTAATTCTTGCGCATTGGAATTCGCCCGTGCTCGCTGGGGTCAGGCCCCAAAGTAAAGTCGCAGGCGACTGTACTTTGGCGCCAGACCCAGGGGGCTGTGCTTTGAGCGAGGACTTGAGCGACGAAGGAGCTTCGAGCGAGGAAGGAGGAACGAGAAAGGAGGAAGGAGGAACGAAAGTGTGTTGAACAAGTAGGGCGCAGGGATGGGAAAGTCTCTGCGCCCTTTGTTTTGGGGTTATGCCATGAGGAGGCGGCCTATCTGATAGATGAGGGCTGAGGTGACCCAGGCCACGACGGTGGTGTAGCCGGCAGCAAAGAGTGCCCAGCGCCAGGAGCCTGTCTCGTTCTTGATGGCTGCAATGGTGGCGATGCAGGGGAAGTAGAGCAATATAAATATAAGGTATGCGTAGGCTGCCAGTGGGGTGATGCCTTCCTGGAGCATCATCTGGCGCAGATGGGTGTACTTCTCTGTATCGTCGCTGAAGTCTTCATCATCGCCAAAGCTGTCGTCGCCTGAGTAGAGCACACCGATGGTGGAGGCCACAATCTCTTTGGCTCCGACACCTGCCAGCAGCGAGACATCGAGCTTCCAGTTGAAACCCTGGGGCATAAAGATGGGTTCGATGGCCTGTCCCATGCGCCCGATGTAGCTCTGCTCCTGCTGTTGCTCCCGGGTGAGTTCTTCGTTGTGGGGGAAGTAGCCGAGTGCCCAGACGATGATGGATGCCACGAGGATGATGCCTCCCATCTTCTTGAGATACTCCTTGCCTTTCTCCCAGGTGTGTCGCCAGATGGCTTTGGGGGTAGGCCAGCGATAGGGGGGCAGCTCCATCACGAAGGGGGTGTCCTCGCCCTTGATGACCAGCGATGAGAACAGCTTGCTGACAAGGACTGACATCATGATGCCAAAGGCATAGAGCGACAGGAGCACCCACGAGCGGTATTGCAGCGAGAAGAAGGTGCCAGCTATCATAATGTAGATGGGCAGGCGGGCTGAGCAGCTCATGAAGGGCAGGATCATCATGGTGATGATGCGTGAGCGGCGGCTCTCAATGGTGCGGGTGGCCATCACAGCCGGTACATTACAGCCGAAGCCCATGATGAGGGGGATGAACGACTTGCCGTGGAGCCCCATCTTATGCATCAGTTTGTCCATGATGAAGGCTGCGCGGGCCATATAGCCTGAGTCCTCCATCAGCGAGATGAAGAAGTAGAGGATGAGGATCTGTGGTAGGAAGACGATGACAGAGCCCACACCGCCGATGACTCCATCGACCAGCATGGCCTTCAGGGGGCCGTCGGTCATGTTGCCACTGATCTTGTCGCCCAGCCAGGCCACGCCTTCCTCTATCCAGTCCATCGGGTACTGGCCGAGGGTGAAGGTGGTCTCGAACATGATGTAGAGCAGCAGGAAGAAAATGGGGAAGCCCAGATACTTATGCGAGAGCAGACTGTCGATCCTGTGGGTGGTCTTATAGGTGTCCTTCTTGGTGCCGGTCTTGAACTTGGCCTCCTTCAGGGCACCGTTGATGAAGCCGTATTTCGCATCCATGATGGCTGTCTCAGAGTCGTTGCCAGTCTCCTCCTTCACACGTGCCGAAGCCTTGTCGCGAGCATTAGTCAGCTGGTGGAAGTCGTCCATGCGGTTCTCTCCAGCCATGTGGTGTCCCAGATAGTCGAGCACCTGACTGTCGTGCTCCAGCAGCTTCAGGGAGAGGTATCGGGTGGAGTAGTGCTGGGTGATGTGCTCGTCGGCCTTCAGGTATTTCTGGATGTGGCTGATGCCGTCCTCAATCTCATGCCCGTAGTTGATATGCAGGTGGCGAGAGAACTTGCTGGTGCCCTCGTAGACCTGAATGACTGCTCGGAAGAGCTCCTTGACACCTTCGCCATTCTTGAAAGAGGTGGGAATCATCGGCATACCGAAGAGGTGGCTCAGGGTGGAGAGGTCGACATGGTCGCCACGACGCTCAAACTCATCATACATGTTGAGGGCGCAGACCATACGGATGTTCATGTCCACCAACTGGGTGGTCAGATAGAGGTTGCGCTCAAGGTTGGATGCATCGATGACATTGATGACCACATCGGGCATCGACTCCGTCAGGTGCTCCCTCACATAGAGCTCCTCGGGCGAGTAGCAGGAGAGGGAGTAGGTACCAGGCAGGTCGGTGAGGTTGAACTCATAGCCGAAGAACTCTGCATGGGCCTCGGTGGCATCGACGGTGACACCAGAGTAGTTGCCCACATGGCCATGGGCTCCAGAGGCAAAGTTGAAGAGCGAGGTCTTGCCACAGTTGGGATTACCCACCAGGGCCACATTGATCATACGGCGCTCCTTCATAGCCTCGTGCTTGATATAGTCGTCCTCGTGGATGCTGGTATCTTCGGTCAGAGAGAAATGGGTGGCCTCGATGGGGGTGTCGGTAGATACCACTTCGATATTGTCGGCCTCCTGATGACGGAGTGACACTTCATAGCCCATCAGCTTGTATTTCACGGGGTCCTGCAGCGGTGCATTGAGCAGCACTTCCACTTCCTTGCCCTTGATGAATCCCATCTCGATGATACGCTTGCGGAATCCACCATGACCCAACACCTTGACGATGATACCTTTCTCGCCTGTCTTCAATTCTGAGAGTTTCATACCTTATTTATATTTTATGACTCACGATTCTGGTGCAAAGATACACAAATTATTTGTGCAACCAAGTTGCATGCGCGCTCAATCGGGTAAAAATACCTACTTATGAGGATGCTTCACGATGACTTTCCGCCATATTCCGTCCTGTTTGCGGATGATGTTGAAGCCTCTTTGAAGCTTGTCTATGCGCCTTCCATCGAGGGTGAATATTTGTTCTGCCTGGCTGGCTGTCTTGTAGTGACGTATTCCTGTGGGGGTAATCCTCTTCAGACTGTCCATTGCCTCGGTCATCCATTCCTTCCGAGCTGTATACCACTTCTGGGCTATCTTTACATAGTCGGCTACATCCCTCGTGCCCTTGTCATATTTTGTCTGGTCGTAGAGCAGAGCCTGGCTCAGCGCTGCAGCCCCCTTGGCGTTCTTGAAGTCATCGAGCTGATTGTTGATGGTGTCGAAGATGGTGGGCGAGAGCTGGTCCCAGAGTTGCAGGTAAGCATCGATAAAGGCCTTGCTGTGCTCATTGGCAGGGTCGAGCAGGGGCTTGAAGATGAAGTGGTAGTGTGCTCCGTCCCAATCGTCGGTCATGACGTAAGAGCCATCCAGGTCCCACATATTGGCCATCATGATCTTCGAGTTGTCTGTGTTATCGTATTTGGTCAGGAAGTAGTTGGCTCCTGTGCCGTCCCAGCAGCCTATCAAGTCACGCGCCAGGATCCATCTGGTGAACGAGTCCATGTCGATGTATTCTGGATAGGTGCCATCGTTGATTGACTGCTCCATCTTGTCGACCATCTCCCTAAAATAATCCAGTTGTTCCGTAGTAATCTCTTCAGGTTTGGGGTATTTGAATGTATAGTTCAGTGGCTCGCCGTCCAAAGAACTCTCCACGTAGAGATCGCTGTTCCACCAATACTGGTCGTATTCAAAGACAAAGCCCGTCTTGTCTACATTGAGGCGGCAGTCTGGATTCCTGCGGACAGACTCAGTCAGTAGGTATAGTCCAAGATACCTGCCATTGAGGAACACGTTGACGTGTTCGCTGGCTGGTGTCCATTGGAGACCCATCAGGCTGTTGACCATGAATCCAAAAGTGCAGCGCAGTTCCAAGTCCCTGAGCAATACCCAGTGTTTGTCCTTGTATTTCTTTTCGTTTCCACGTCGTAATAGGTCTGCCTTCTTCTCCAGTTTAATTTTGTAGGCCTTGGGGTCATAGTCCCAAGCAGAGGCATTTCCTCTGACGCTTATTTTCATTCCACTGAGATCTTCCTCATAGTCGCCACTGTCATAGACTATTTCATTGCCGATGGTAATCGTTATCCTTCCTGGAACTTTGGTAACTTGTGTAATAGTCTTGCCATTAGCTCCTTGTGGGTGGGTGATACCAACGAAGGACGGAATTTCTCCATTGACGGTTGTAATTTCCATGAGTGGCATGCCGAGGTCGAGTATTTCTTGTCGGCTCTGTGCTGTTACATGGGCTGTAGATTGGCTAAACAGGATGATGTAAGCTATAAGTTTAAGAATTCTCATGATATATGATTTTTGCAAGTATCTTCGAATATTTGATGGCACCGCTTTCATTCAGGTGGCTGGCATCCTGGAAGTCATCGGATGTGAACCTGTTGTCGAAGAGGTGCTCATGGTATTCCACATGCGGATATCTGGCTTGGAGTTTCCTGACAAACTGGTGGATGTCGTTGAGTACGATCGGATGGATAGACTCCTGATAGGTCTTGTACACAGGGGGAGCTACCAGTACAAGTCTGACCTGTTTCTGCTGGGTTACCATTGCCAGTTGCTCATATTGTTGCCTGATTTCTTCATATCCAGCCTGGTCGATGGCTTTTGTAGTATCGATAACGGCAGGGATGGACCTCAGGTCCCAGTCTGTCAAGCGGTCCTTGATGTCGAGTTTCACATATCCTAAAGAATCACATTCCTGTAGCTTCTGACGGTTGTTCCAAAAGCGTGACATGTAGTTCAATTTGGAATTCAGGATCTCAGAGAAATACCAGAAGGGGTCGATGCGCGTACCCATATATTTGGTATGCATGCAACGGCAGGTGCCCGACAGATCCTCGGGAATTGATTTTGTCAGAGGATTCTCATGTTGACGCTCGAAGAAGAAGTTGGTGTAGTCTACGGGAACGACGACAGCCTGCAGACTGTCCATTCGGGGTACATATATCTCGGCCAGAGCGACATCGTATTCCCTGAGCCTGGCAGAAATGGCGAGGTTGAACACCCCCTTGCCAACCAGTTCGGGCTTGACTGCCTCCTCGATATGGGAACTGCCCAACAGCAGCACTTTGATGTCCTTCACATGCTCATCCATATACTGTCGCTTGTAGGCATAGACATTGGGACGGAAAAGCAATGCCACCTCAATGATGCTACACATCAGAAGCAATAGTATGCCAAATCCAAATAGGGTCTTCAGAAACTGCTTCATACTTTTTAAAATTGGAAATAGATGAATGCCTGGCTCTTACCGGTAAATGTCAGGATGAGCAGGATGATAAACAGGTAGAGCGCATAGCGCAGGACTCTGGAGTGGAACAGCTTAAATGTCTGTAACTGGAGTGCATGCTCTTCTTTCCTCTGGATCCACTCAATCATCAGCAGGATGAGGGCAAAGCCTATATAGAGCTTTCCATAACTGTCGATGATGGAGCCTCCCTCCAGACCATTCGTAATCATTGCCTGGATAAAGGCCATTGCCTCAGCGATATTTCCAGCACGGAAAATGATATGGCCGACAGCCACCAGACAGAAGGTTCCCAGCATCTTGCCGAAGTCCTTCAGGAATGGCAGGTCATGACTATTGGCCTTCAGCTTCTTGTTCTTACCGAAGGAGCCTGAGAGGATGAGTGGGATAAACAGCAGACCATGATATAGACCGAACACGCCATAAGTCCAGTTGGCTCCGTGCCAAAGACCTATCAGGATAAGGTTGATCAGCGCAGCCATCACAATACCCCAGTTGCCGATATTCCTGAAGGCGATGTTCAGGGGCATGAATACATAGTCGGTAATCCAACCTGTGAGCGACATGTGCCATCTGCGCCAATACTCAGCCATGTTACGGGCCAGGAAGGGGTGATTGAAGTTGCGGTTGACACGATAGCCCAGTATCTTTCCAACGCCAATGGCCATGTTGGAATAACCGTCGAAGTCGGCATAAAGCTGGATGGGATAGAGTAGGGCGGCAATAAGGAGCATCGTGGAGGGCAGATGATCATAGCCATTCCACGCCTGATTAGTGATAATCGCCAGATTGTCGGCAATACACATCTTGGTGAACATGCCCCACAGGATCTGTCGGCATCCATCAGCAGCCAACGAATAGTCGAGGGTGTGAACCTGCTTCATCTGAGGCAGGAACTTGTCGGGACGATCGATAGGACCAGAGAGGATGGTGGGAAAGAAGGCGATATAGGCTGCAAACTCCGTCAGGTCCCTGCAGGGCTGGATATGCTCGCGGTGGATCTCGATGATATAGCTGATCAGCTTGAAGGTGAAGAAGCTGACGCCGATAGGCAAAATGATGTTCAGCGTGCTCCATGAAACCTGAAGACCAATGGCATTCAGAAGCTCTGCTAATGATTCAACGAAGAAATTCAGGTATTTGAAATACAACAAGATACCAACTCCAAGGACGACGCTGAAGGTGGTGATGCGTGAGGCGGCTTTAGTATGTCTTTCCTCCATTTGGCGGTGGAGCCAGAGACCTATCAGCCAGAATACGATGGTGGTTCCTAATAACAATGGAATCATGCGCCAGTCGGCCATGCCATAGAAGACATAGCTCACCAGCAGGAGCCATGTGTTCTGGAACATGGGCGTCTTCTTGAAGAATGGCAGGTAGTAGACGATGAAAACGACTACAAAGAACAGCAGGAAGCTATAGGAATTGACAACCATCAACTATAATCTGTAAACTGTAAACCGTAAACTGTAAACCGTAAACTGTAAACCGTAAACCGTAAACTGTAAACCCAAACTATTTAAGCTTCTCCTCCATGGAGTTCACCATCTCGCCGACGTTCCTCCATTTCATAATCTCCAAGGAGGTGAACTTGATGCCGAAGGACTTCTCGATAGCCACAATCAGCTGGATGTGACTCAGAGAATCCCACTCTTCTATATCGTTGGCACTTGTCTCCTCGGTCAGTTCACACTCATCAAGGTCTAACACGTCGATGAATATTTCATTCAGCTTACTAAAAATCTGTTTTCTTTCCATATACTTATTTTGTCTTAATATAATTCTCTCTGGATTGGTATTGTTCAACATCGAGTACATATTGGGCTGTGGGTGTTCCTTCCAGCTTCTGGAAGCCCAGGCTGGGGTAGTGATTCTCCACCATCTTGTTCTTCGGGGTGGGCAGGTACTCACCGACGATGCGCTTATAGCCTTTCTCACGGGCTGCTTCTACCATCGTATTGAGCGTAAAATCCTCCATTCCACGCTTCAGTACTCGACAGCTCATGAACCAGGTGTCGATGAAGAGGGTTTCCTCGTCTTGCTTCTTCATGATGATAACCGCAATCAGACCGTTATCCCCGAATTTGTCCTCCAACGTAAAACTGAGGTCAATCACGTCAGGATCCTGCCCTAAAGCCTCGATGTCAGCCTCTGTATAGCGGACAGTACGCAGATTGAACTGGTTACTGCGCTGTGACAGCTGAGCCACTCTGGGAGTATTGAATTTGTTGAATCCGCTGACAACAGATGTCATGTCGAGTGATTTCAGGAAATCAGCCTCGTTGCTGAAAGTCTTCTGCAGGGAGACGCGCTGAGCCTCTACCTGATACTGCTTGGTACGGTCCTTATCCGCCTGACTATAGGATGCAGTCTCGAAGAGATTCTGCGAATAGAGGTATTCCAGATATTCACCGGGGTCCTGAGGCAATTCTGGCACGGTAATGCCTGGAATATTCTCTCTGACGATATTCCTCTCGAAAGGATTATCATCGAGGAACACCATCGAATCAAAACCGATGTTGAGAATCCGCTGGATGGTGCGGATATTATCCACTTTCGTTTCCCAGTTGGCCTGGAACATAGCGATATCCTCCAGCTTGAGCACCATGTCGGGATGCTTTTTGAAAGGCTCCTTGGCAGTCTCCTCATTATTCTTGGAGGCCACGCAGATGATGACACCTCGTTGCTTGAGTTTCTTCACCCACATCTGGAACTCCGTGAAAGCCTTGCCGATGCCCAGTCCATGCCCCAGCTGGATGCCCTCAAGTCCGTCGTCTCCAATGACACCTCCCCAGACGGTATTGTCGAGGTCGAGGATCAGGCATTTCTTGAACTGTCCCTTGATGGCACAGATGATATCCATCACCCTTGAGGCCACATAGGGTAGGGCGTCGATGCTCAAGACCATCTCTGTGCTGACATAGACATTGGGGGCAAACATCATGTCGCGGCCCAACTTATTCTGCAGTCCTGCTATATCACATATAAAGAGGTTCGCGTAACGCTGTGACAGGTCCATCAGTCCCATGTTCAGTTTACGAACCTGATAAGTGAACGATGATGTCACCTTCGTGGCATAACTGCCAAAGACGGTATCTTCAATCTCTGGATAGTTCAGACAGATGATTTTCTTGCTTGCCAACATGGGGTTCTCGCATACAGAGGCAACAAAGGCCAGCCGTTCTTCTGCAAGAGATTCCTGCTGACTGGGAGATAGCAGACTATGCTTCTCTCCAAGTTTGTGGGTAGACTGGAATAGCACAATAAAGTCGGCATCAGTCTGATAGAGTTCACTCGACGGATCAAGGAACTGTCGCTCCACTTGGTTGTATTCAGCTTCGAACAAATCTATCTGATAGCCCCTCTCAGCACCAGTGCCTCGGATAGCTGTGGCAAGGAACTGGGTCGCTGTGTCACCTGTCAGCGCTACTTTAATCGCTGGCAAGTCAGCTGGCATGTGCTTCGTTATCTTCTTCAGTTCCTGGAATGTCTTCATCATCAATCAGTTCTTAGCTTTCAAAATAGTTCTCCAATTCCGTTTTAGCAGCACCATGATCGTTTGACAGATCCTTGATAATCCGTCCTTTCTCCAGCAACGTGATTCGCGTGGAGATGTCTATGGTATGCTGGAGATTATGACTGGAAATCAAAATGGTAGCCCCCGTCAGTTCATGATAGGCCGTCAGCTCATGCTTGAGGACATTCTGGCTCGAAGGATCGAGGAAGTTGAAAGGCTCATCGAGAATCACCAACTTGGGCTTATTAAACAGGGCCGACATGATTCCCACCTTCTGCTTGTTTCCTGCCGAGAGGTTTCTGATGAGTTTCTTATGTCCGAATATCTCACCACCAGCCAGACGCTCAAAATCCTTCAGACGTTCATCTACATCCTCCTGCTTCATATCAGTAATCTTGCCAATAAAAGCGAAATATTCCTCTGGTGTCAGGAAATCTATCAGGAACCCTTCGTCGATGTAGGCACCAGTCCATGCTTTCCATTGTTCTGAAAGAGCAGGATTGACAGCAACGACTTCATCGCCATTGCTGAATCTTGAGGTTGGTGGGACGGAAAGCATCACCTCTCCCTCGTCGGGCTTCAAAAGGTCGAGCAGCATACGGAAGAGGGTCGTCTTGCCAGCGCCATTATTACCAACAAGCCCAAGGATATCCCCGTCGTTGATGGTCAACGCGGGAATATCTGAGGCAATAGTCTCACCAAACGATTTCTTGAGGTTACTGATGGTAATCATCTCTAAACTCTTATCTCTTAATTCTTAACTCTTAACTCTAAACTCTTAACTCTAAACAATCCCTTTTCCGTGACAGTTCTTGAATTTCTTTCCTGAACCACAAGGACATGGATCATTTCTGCCAGGCAGCTTGTCTTTGATGATAGGCGTCTTTGGCTGCTGGGCACGAGTGTCATGCTGGGCTGCAGCCTGTTGGTTCTTGTCGACGAGCTGTTCCTCACCCACCTGCTGCTTGCTCTCAGTATACTGCTGGCGCTGGGTGCGCTGCTCAGGAGCTGCTTCCTGTACCTGCTGCTGCATCTCAGGAATCTGGGCACGCGTCAGGATGGAGCAGATGCGGTTATACATCTCATTGATCATATCGTCCCAAACCTTGGCACTCTCCAGCTTGAAGATCAGCAACGGATCTTTCTGCTCGTAGGATGCATTCTGTACAGAGTGTTTCAGCTCGTCGAGCTGACGCAGGTTCTCCTTCCAAGAATCATCGATGATATGCAAGAGGATAGCTTTCTCAAATTCCTTGATGACAGTCTTAGACTCACTTTCGTATGCCTCTTTCAGGTTGCAGGGGATATTAAACATTCGGCGACCATCAGTCAGAGGAACCATAATGCGCTCAAACCTGTCACCCTGAGTCTCATAGACTTGCTTGATGATTGGGTTAGCCACAGTCTGGATTCGTTCTGTCTTTCTATTGAAATTACCAATGGCTGCCTGGAAAGCATTCTCCGTCAGCACCTCTCTCGGCTGATTGATGAACTCTTCGTTGGTGAATGGTGCCTCCATCGACAGGATGTGCAGGAATTCCTCTTTGCATCCCTGATAATCGTTGTTCTCGATGATGTTGACCACGCGGTCCCAGATGATGTTGGCAATATCCATACCGATACGCTCTCCCATCAAGGCATGACGACGCTTCTCGTAGATAACAGTACGCTGCTTGTTCATCACATCGTCATATTCAATCAGTCGCTTACGGATACCGAAGTTGTTCTCCTCAACCTTCTTCTGGGCACGCTCAATACTCTTGGAAATCATCGGACTCTCAATCATCTCACCATCCTTGAAACCAAGCTTGTCCATCACATTGGCAATACGCTCAGAGGCAAACAGACGCATCAGCTTATCCTCGAGTGATACATAGAAGACGGATGATCCTGGGTCACCCTGACGACCTGCACGACCTCTTAACTGACGGTCTACACGACGGCTCTCATGGCGCTCAGTACCAATGATAGCCAGACCACCGGCAGCCTTAACCTCTGGTGACAACTTGATATCGGTACCACGACCAGCCATGTTGGTAGCAATGGTTACAGCTCCTAATCCGTTGGTCGACTGTCCTGCAAGTGCCACGATGTCAGCCTCCTTCTGGTGGAGCTTGGCATTCAGCACCTGATGAGGAATCTTTCGCATGGACAGCATCTTTGAGAGCAACTCAGAAATCTCAACCGATGTTGTACCTACCAGGGTAGGACGACCAGAGTTGCGCATCTTCTCAATCTCCTCGATGACAGCATTATATTTCTCACGGGCTGTTTTATATACTCGGTCATCCTGGTCATTACGGATGACAGGTCTGTTGGTTGGAATCTCCACTACATCGAGCTTGTAGATATCCCAGAACTCACCTGCCTCTGTAGAAGCGGTACCAGTCATACCAGCCAGCTTGTGATACATGCGGAAATAGTTCTGAAGGGTGATAGTGGCGAAGGTCTGTGTGGCGGCTTCCACCTTCACATGCTCCTTGGCCTCTACAGCCTGATGCAAGCCATCGCTCCAACGACGGCCCTCCATGATACGACCAGTCTGCTCATCGACAATCTTCACCTCACCATCGATAACCACATACTCGTCATCCTTATTAAACATGCAGTAGGCCTTCAACAACTGTTGGAGGGTATGAACACGCTCACTCTGGATGGCGTAATGGCTCAGCAACTCGTCTTTCTTGTCAACACGCTCCTGATCAGTAAGACCAGTCTCGGCTTCGAGGGCTGAGAGCTCAGAAGTGATATCGGGCAGCACGAAGAGTTCATTATCATTGACCTGCTTGGCCAGCCATGCAGTACCTTTATCGGTGAGGTCGCAGGAGTTGAGTTTCTCGTCTACCACGAAATACAGAGGCTCTACGCACTCAGGCATCCTGCGGTTGTTGTTCTCCATGTAGATGTTCTCCGTGTTCTGCATACCACTCTTGATACCTTCTTCCGAGAGGAACTTAATAAGTGGCTTGTTCTTTGGCATAGCCTTGTGGGAACGATAGAGAGAAAGGAAACCAGCATCAAGTTTCTCCTGACCTTCTTTCTTGTTGCCAGCCTCAACCAGCTTGTTGCCTTCACCGATAAGGTTCTTGGCCTCAGCAAGATACTGGGTGGCGAGCTGTTTCTGAACTCCCACGAGCTTTTCTACCAATGGCTGATACTCCTCGAACATCTGGTCGTCACCCTTGGGAATAGGACCAGAGATAATCAGAGGTGTACGGGCATCATCAATCAACACAGAGTCGACCTCATCGACAATAGCATAATTGTGTGAGCGCTGTACAAGGTCGGCAGGCGAGATGGCCATGTTGTCACGCAGGTAGTCGAAACCAAATTCATTGTTCGTACCAAAGGTGATGTCTGCCTGGTAAGCTCTACGACGTGCCTCAGAGTTGGGCTGGTGCTTATCAATACAGTCAACGGAAAGTCCATGGAACATATAAAGAGGTCCCATCCACTCAGAGTCACGCTTAGCCAGATAGTCGTTCACCGTAACTACATGAACACCGTTACCTGTCAAGGCATTCAGGAAGACGGGGAGGGTGGCAACCAAGGTCTTTCCTTCACCAGTAGCCATCTCCGCAATTTTACCCTGATGAAGAACGGTACCACCAAACAGCTGTACATCATAGTGTATCATCTCCCATTTCAGGTCGTTACCTCCGGCTGTCCAGTGATTGTGGTAGATGGCCTTATCGCCGTCGATGGTAATGAAGTCCTTCTTCGGGTCAGCAGCCAACTCTCTATCAAAGTCGGTGGCCGTTACGATGGTTTCTTCATTTTCAGCAAAGCGTTTGGCAGTCTCTTTCACAATGGCAAACACTTCAGGCATAACCTCATCAAGAGCTTTCTCATAGATATCCAGAACTTCCTTTTCAATCTTGTCAATCTGAGCAAAGATGTCTGCACGCTCATCGATAGGGGTATCTTCAATGGTGGCCTTGAGTTCTGCAATACGGGCTTTCTGCTCCTTGGCAGAGTCCTGCACTTGCTGTTGTAATACTTTTGTACGCTGACGTAGCGCATCATTGTCCAGCTGCTCCACCTGTGGCGATACAGCTTTTACTTTTTCCACAAGGGGCTGGATGAGTTTCATGTCGCGTGTAGATTTGTCTCCAAACAGCGACTTTAAAATCTTACTAAAATTCATATCAAATTATAACTTTTTATTCTTTTCTGATTAAACCTTTTCCAAAAAACGGTGCAAAGGTACAAATAATATTTGTAACTGCCAAACTAATCTGTAAGAAATCCTATAATTGGCAGAGGCATGCCTAAAAAAGTGGCAAGGCGTTGCTGGCATTCGGTGCCCTGATGCGAATAGCCTTAGCAATGGAAGGGGCTATTCTGTCGACAGTTACAGGTGCCTGAACACGTGCAGACTGAATGCCTGAACTGAAGACGATGATGGGGAAAAAGGCAAGGTCGACTTTTGCTTTTTCTGTCTGATTGGTATTTTCATCTGACAATTGCCAACCTGGTGCCAGATGGATAGTCAAATCGCCACGATGAGTTTCAAAGAGATGAATATCCACACTTTTCACTCCTGCTGATTGTAACAAGAACTCTTTGGCTCTTTGTGTGGCATCTGTTATGGTAATACGTTTTGATTCAAGTAATTGTGTGTTCAGATACAACTGATTCTTGAAATAGGTTTCAACGTATTTCCCGCTTCCCCATAATCCGCCGAAATACATATTGAGCAGATTGGCAGTACGATTGATATAAAATGTACCTGAGGGGATGTGGTATATTTTGTAATTCGTGGAATTTTCTTCACAATATCCAGTGCTGGTAATCACATAGAGCGTGTTGCCCTTCCCGACTTGTGTCTCGGTCTGAGATACCAGTCTGGCTATTTCCTGATCAAGTTGTTGATAGGTCTGCTGGTCTTGTCCACCGGCTTCATAAGTCAACAGCAGCAAATCAGGTATGGAGTCTTGACCTAAAGCCTCCTGCGAGATGGATTGTAAAGCCTGTGTGGTGATATCAGCTGATGTCCACTTCTTCCTGCCGTAAGAATTCCAGTAAACATTATTGGGCGCATGTCCACCAGCCAGTTCTGCAATCGTTTTTGTAGGAGCGATAGCAAAGACTTTCCCCCTTCCGTTAGTGGCTATCTTCAGTTCGTCTCCAATGGTAGATACGGCCAGGTCTGATGGTGCTGGAGAAACAGGTCTTAATGAAGCCCTGTCTATCCACTGCTCTCCTGTGATAGTATGATAGAATGGGGTTGTCCCTGATACTACTGACGAAATGGCAGAAGCCTGGTCAATATTTCTAAAGGGATAAGAAGCCTGTTCGAAAATGGCACCTTGCTCCATCAGTCGTAAGAAGCCGTCGGTACCATAAGTAGGTGCGAAGAGTTCCAGATAATCACTTCTGAGCTGGTCGATGGTAATGTTTACAACCAGCTTGGGAACCTGCCGGGTTCCTTTTTGTCCTTGTGCTTCTGCATGCAATGCCAGCACCGACAAGAGTGTGATATATAGATATTTATTTCTCAAATCTGATAACTCTTAACAGCAAACATAATGCCACAATGAGCATTCCTTCTGCGTAATGTTGGAAAATGCTGCCAATCAGGAAGAGAACAATCATGGCAATTTGTATCTTTGGCCAGGTCTTATTCTTCTTCCTGATGACTGCTGGGATAAAACCTAAAGCTATCGGATTCAGCAAAAGGATCTGCAGATTCGTACTGGTGGCTGGATGTTGCGAAAAGAGCATGACAAACAGCACACAGCCTGCTAATCCTTGCATCAGCAGCAATACCACATCATACCACGTAGATCTTTTCTTCCGCTTCCAATCGAAAAGACTGATGCCTACTGTGATGACCAATAAGATACAGGCACATTGCATAGGAGTCAGCGGAAAATCACTTTCTATGATCTGCACACCAGGCATCACAGCCATTCTTCTTTCGCTGACAAGTTGTCGGTAGTTTCCGTTAGCGTAAATCTGCGCTCTGTCGAAATCATAGAGAAGATTCTCAGGCAGGAACTCCTGTTGCTTCATATCTGTCTTCAAATCAGCCTTGATGCCAAGAAGCATATCATTGCCGAATGTGGCCCAAGGGTGATTCCTGGTGCAGAAACTCACCATTTCCCTATATGAAGGCGAATAGTCTTCACGAGGGGCATATTCAATCTTCCCATTGACACATTTCTCTACAATGTCTCGTGGGCGTGTAGAACAGTTGTCATAGAAGAAATTGTAGCGATAAATGCGATTTTCAGGCCGCAGGTTGTTGGCCAATGCATCTCTGACCTTTAGCTTTTCTTCATTTGTCAGGTTCAACACCTGCTCTGTCACGCTGCTGCCCCAATGCTCGTAATAGGCGCAAAAAGACCTGAATGGAATTGTGCCCAATTCATAGTCTGTCAGGCCAAAAACAAACCGAGCGACGAAATAGGGCTTATCGAAGTTGAAGATGCCCCAGTTAAAAGCCAGGTCTTCACCAGCATGCGGACCTTCTTGGTGCATATCATGCCATCTGATGGCAGAGTGGCCATAAAGACTGTAGACTTCCTCATGAGGCGAACAAGTCAAGAGGCTCACTTCTACGGAATCAAAATATTCTGGACACAGTTCTTGTTGTGCCTGTGCCGAAATAGCATAAAAGTTGCAAAATAGGACGAATAGAGTCCTAAAAATGTTTTTTAATTGTTTCACGATGCAAAATTACTCTATATTTTTCACTAAAAAGCGTTTTTCTCGATTTTTTTCAATAATTTTGCACGCTGAAATGTTTTTCTTAAGAAATAAAGTGCAAAATATGAATAAAATGCTTGCTTGTCTCCTCATGCTGGCCATGACGATGACAGCTTATTCTCAGAGTGGTTCCCGATCTCCCTATAGCCAATATGGCTTAGGCGACCTGAGTACTCAGAGCGTTGGATTTAATAAAGGAATGAATGGTGTGGGTCTTGGTATGCGCAAAGGCAACGAGGTCAATCCCCTCAATCCTGCTTCTTATTCTGCCATAGACTCTCTGACGATGATTTTTGATGGAGGGCTCTCTGGACAGATTACCAATTACGAAGAACAAGGCAAGAAAGTGAATGCCAAGTCGGGCGGCTTTGATTATTTTACTACGCTTTTCAGGGTATATAAGCATCTGGGAGTCTCTGTGGGCGTTATGCCTTATTCTAATATCGGTTATGATTATAAGGAGACAAGTTATGAGACTTTAGGTTCTGATAAAATCAAGGAGACTACTATGTATAATGGTAGTGGTGGACTGAATCAGCTTTACGTCGGTATAGGCTGGCAAATCGTAAAGCCTCTTTCTGTAGGCGTTAACCTGTCTTATCTTTGGGGAGATTCCCATCAGGAGATTGAGGGTGGTACGAATGCGCTTTCTAATACGCTGTTCCGTGAATATGAGTGGTCTGTTAGCAGTTATAAAGTCGATTTAGGTGTACAACTTACCTTACCTTTAGCCAAGCGTGATTTCCTGACGGTAGGTGCCACCTTCTCACCAGGTCATCATCTGAATTGTGATCCTATATGTCGCATGATTATGACCAATGCTTCTATTACGAAATCAGATACCACCTCTTTTAAAGTCGAGAACGGATTGTCAATTCCTACCTCATTTGGCGTTGGTATTGGCTATAGTCATGCTTCTAAATTCCGTGCAGGAGCTGATTTCCATTTGCAGAAATGGGGCTCTGTATCTTATCCGCGATTTGATGGAAATACCTATGCTCTGAAAGACGGGTTGCTGAAAGACCGTTTCCAGGTGAATGCAGGTGCTGAATTTATGCCTAACCCCAATAGTCGGAAATTATTAGGACACATACGCTTCCGTGCAGGCGTGGGCTATTCTACACCTTATTATTATATAAATGGAAAGGAAGGTCCTAAAGAACTGAGTGCAAGTATCGGTTTTGGCATCCCCATCGCCAATGCCTACAACAATCGTTCTATCCTGAACATCAGTGGACAATATGTAAGACGCTCTGCAGATAATCTGGTGACAGAGAATACTTTCCGTCTTTGTATCGGTCTTACCTTTAATGAGAGATGGTTCGCCAAGTGGAAGATCGAATAACAAGCATCTTAGCAGTCATGGCAGGTCTGGTCTTGATGGCCTGTACCGAGGTGAAGGAGCATGTCGCTCCTCCTATCAACGATCGTGACTCTGTTTCAACGATGACCACCTTTGGCGTTAACACGCTGATTAGTGATTCTGGTGTTATCAAGTATAAGATCGTGACTGAGCGATGGGATGTTAACACCATTAAGAATCCTTCGCGCTGGACTTTTGAGAAAGGTATTTTCTTTGAACAGTTCGATGAGAAATTCCATGTAGAGGCCTATATTCAGGCTGATTCTGCCTGGTATTTCGATCAGAAGAAACTGTGGAAGCTCCGTGGTAGAGTCCGTATCAGGAATATCAATGGACTTATCTATGAGAGTGAAGAGCTGTATTGGGATGGTAATTCGCATGAGCTTTATTCCAATGTATGGTCGAAGGTTACAACACCTGAACGTACAATGGAAGGTACCTATTTCCTTAGCGATGAACACATGCGTCATTATATCGTCAATAATTCAAAAGGATCATTTGAGAAAGAGGATATGACTGGCGAGGCCAAGGAGGAAGAGCAGAAGAATCCTGCAGATACGGTTCAACAGCCAGAACCCATCCTTCGCCCGAAGGCAGAAAAGGCGCGTCGTTCTACTCCACACCTCTAAACTATATACTTTGCAACATGAACTATGAACTGATTATATGGCTCCTTGTGACGATGCTTTTCTCCGCTTTTTTCTCAGGTATGGAGATTGCTTTTGTTTCAAGTAACAGGCTGTTGGCAGAGATGGATCGTGAAAAGAATGGCCTCTCACAGAAGGCCATAGCTTTCTTTTACCAACATCCGAATAATTTTGTATCAACGATGCTGGTTGGCAATAATATCGCACTTGTAATTTACGGTATTCTTTTTGCCAAAATCTTCGACACACTTTTCTTTGCTTCCCTCAGCGACGGTGTGCGTGTGACTGCTGATACGATACTTTCAACATTTGTTGTGCTCTTTACTGGCGAGTTCCTCCCAAAGAGTATATTCAAGAACAATCCCAATACGCTATTGACATTCTTTGCGATACCAGCGTGGATATGTTATGTGATTCTTTATCCAATATCGAAGTTTGCTACCTTGCTCTCAAAAGGATTGCTCCGAATGGTTGGCGTTCACATGAATAAGGATGCTGAAGGAACATCATTTACCAAGGTAGATCTTGACTATCTGGTTCAGACCAGTATTGATAATGCAGAGGATGATGCAGACATCGGGGAGGAAGTGAAGATATTCCAGAATGCCCTTGACTTTTCTGAGACCAAGATCCGTGATTGCATGGTGCCTCGTACAGAGATTGATGCTATCGCAGATACAGCCACTATTCCGCAACTGAAACAGGTCTTCATCGAGAGTGGTCACTCCAAGATTGTGGTATTTCATGAAGATATTGATCATATCATCGGATACATTCACTCTTCCGATATGTTCACGGCTTCTGAAACTGCTTTGTGTGCAGACTTGGTTCGTGAGATTTCATTCGTACCTGAGACGATGCTCGCATCTAAATTAATGAAACAGCTGATGCAGCAAAAACGCTCCTTAGCTGTTGTCGTTGATGAATTTGGAGGTACGAGTGGACTGGTGTCTCTCGAAGACATTATGGAGGAGATTACAGGAGAGATAGAAGATGAACATGACAATACGAACCACGTTGCTAAACGACTCTCTGATGGCGAGTTTATTCTTTCTGCCAGACTGGAAATCGAAAAGGTTAATGAGATGTTCTCGTTAGATCTTCCAGAAAGTGATGAATATATGACACTTGGTGGATTGATTCTCCATGAGTATCAGTCGTTCCCGAAACTTAATGAAGTGGTCAAAATTGGCAAGTTCGAGTTTAAAATAGTGAAGAATACCGCTACGAAAATTGAATTAGTGCGACTAAAGATAACTAATAAGTGAAATTTATCCCAAAAATTTTTTCTATATCATTCATTTTTAGTACCTTTGCACGCTGATTGGGCAAATTAGCGAAAGACTGCCCGCAAAAATGAAATAAAAATTTTAAAATATTATAATTATGGCCGCATTAGGAAAAATCAGAAAAAGAGGCGTGACCCTTGTGATTATCATTGGTCTCGGCCTTTTCGCCTTCATTGCAGAAGAGGCTTTCCGTTCTTGTGAAGCAACCAAGAACCAGCAGCGTCAGCAAATAGGCGAAGTATTAGGTAACAAAGTTAATGTTCAGGAATTCCAGGCTCTCGTCGATGAGTATCAGGATGTACTGAAGATGACACAGGGTCGTGACAATTTCACGGAAGAGGAGCTCAACAGCATCAAGGATCAGGTTTGGAACTCTTTTGTCAACGAGCAGCTTATCAATGACGAGGCTAAGAAGCTTGGTCTGACTGTTACTGACGAGGAGTTGCAGAACATCATGAAAGAGGGTACCAATCCTATGCTGATGCAGTCACCCTTCGTTAATCAGCAGACTGGTCGTTTTGATGTGACTATGCTCACCAAGTTCTTGGATGACTATAAGAAGAGTGCTGGTAACCCACAGCTTTCAGAGTCATATCAGACCATCTATAAGTACTGGCAGTTCATCGAGAAGCAGCTTCGCCAGCAGACTCTTACTCAGAAGTATCAGGCTCTGATGGCTGGATGTCTGCTTTCTAACCCTGTTTCTGCCAAGATGGCTTTCGAGGGTCAGAATCAGGAGACCGATATTCAGCTGGCTTCTTTCGCATATTCTTCTATCAACGATAACGATGTAAAGGTTGACGAGAAGGATATCAAAGCTAAGTACGAGGAGGAGAAAGAGATGTTCAAGCAGCAGGTAGAGACTCGCGATATCAAGTATGTTGATTTCCAGGTTCTCGCTTCAGCAGCTGACCGTAAAGCTCTCCAGAAGACCATGGAAGAGGCAAGTGCCAAGCTTCAGAGTGGTGCAAATCCCGCAGAGGTTGTCCGCAAGGCTCAGTCTCAGTTCCCTTATACCGGTATTGCAGCTACCAAGCGTGCTTATCCTTCTGATATCGCAGCTAAGCTCGATTCTATGTCTGTAGGTCAGACCACAGCTCCTTTCGAGACAAAGTTCGACAATACGCTTAATGTTGTGAAACTGATTTCAAAGAGCCAGATGCCTGACTCTATTGAGTATCGTCAGATTCAGGTAGGTGGAGCTACTGTAGAGGCAGCTCGTCAGACCGCTGATAGTGTTTACAACGCTCTCAAGGCTGGTGCAGATTTCGAGGCTCTTGCTCAGAAATATGGCCAGACAGGTCAGAAGCAGTGGCTTACCTCTGCTATGTATGAGAATTCAAACATGATGGATGAGGAGTCGAAGAACTATCTCAATGCCATCAATGGTCTGAGTGTTAATGATGTAAAGAACCTTGAGTTCACACAGGGTAACATCGTTATTCAGGTAACAGCTCGTAAGGCTATGGTCGACAAGTATGATGTTGCTGTTATCAAGCACACCATCGATTTCTCTAAGGGAACATATTCTGAGGCTTACAATAAGTTCAGCCAGTTTGTCAGCGAGAACAAGACGATTGCAGACATGGAGAAGAATGCTGCCAAGTTTGGTTACACCGTTTCTCCTCGTCAGGATCTTGCAAACTCAGAGCACAATGTAGCAGGTCTGCGTGCCACTCGCGAGGCTATGAAGTGGATCTTCGATGCTAAGGAGGGACAGGTTAGCCCACTTTATGAGTGTGGTAATAACGATCATCTGCTTGTTGTGGCTCTTACAAAGATCCATCCTGTAGGTTATCGTGCTCTCGAGAGTGTTCAGGATATGGTGAAGGCTGAGGTCGTTCGCGATAAGAAGTTTGAGCAGCTCAAAGAGAAGTTGGCTGGTGTTGCTGATATTGCAGCAGCTCAGGCAAAGGGTGCTCGTGTAGACTCTGTTAATCAGATTACCTTTGGTGCCCCTGTATTTGTGCAGGCTACAGGTGCAAGCGAGCCTGCACTTGCTGGTGCTGTTGCTTCTGCTAAGCAGGGTGATTTCAGCAAGGCGCTGGTTAAGGGTAATGGTGGCGCATACCTCTTTAAGGTTCTGAAGAAGTCAGAGCGTGAGGGCGCTAAGTTCGATGATAAGGCTGTTGAGCAGCAGCTTCAGATGCAGGCTCTCCAGTCAGCTCGCATCTTTATTCAGGAACTCTATCAGAAGGCTAATGTAGTGGATAATCGCTACTTGTTCTTCTAATCGAAAATTACTAATACTAAAGTGAGGCGGATTCCATCAGTTGGAATCCGCTTTTTTTATGCTCTCAGTTCCCAAAAGGCAACGGCTGCAGCAGCGGCAACATTCAGGGAGTCTACTTGATGGAACATAGAAATACGGACGGTGAAATCAGCTTTCTCAATAGTTTCCAGAGGAAGACCGTCACCCTCGGTACCCATGATGATAGCAAGACGTTCCTGCTGCTTCAGAATGGGATCTGCCAATGAGATCGATTTGTCTGTTAGTGCCATTGCTGCAGTACGGAAACCGAGTCGGTGAAGTTCTTCATAATCATTGAGCCAAGTCCAAGGAACAAGGAATACTGTACCCATCGATACACGAATGGCCCTACGGTTTAATGGGTCACACGAACTGCGAGTCAGTAAAACAGCATCGATACCAAGAGCTGCCGCAGAACGGAAGATGGCTCCAATATTAGTTGTGTCGCAGACAGCATCAATCACACAGACGCGACGTGCATCTTTCAGCACGTGATCGAGCAGGGGTTCTGGCTTCCGTTTCATGGCACAGAGGACTCCCCGTGTCAAAGTATAACCAGTGATTTCTGACAGCAGTTCGCGTGTTCCTGTATAGACAGGCATGTCAGGATGCTCCTGGATGATAGTGGCTGCATCGCCTTCAATGTGCTTTTTCTCACATAACAAGGCCTCTGGCTCATAGCCAGCTTGTAAGGCAACGCGAATCACTTTTGGACTCTCTGCAATGAAAATGCCTTGATCAGCATTCAATCTGCTTCGCAACTGTGCTTCTGTCAGCTTGCAGAAAGGAGCTATGCGAGGGTCTTCTATGGATGTAACCTCGTAGATCATTCGGTATAGAAATTAATCAGACGGATAAGAGCTTGCTGACATACCAGGCAAAACTCCGGCTCTTCATTGGTGCGCATACGGCAGTTCTTAAAACCTCGCCAAACACCTTTGCTGAGATAACCGCCTCCTTCGATAAGACCTGCTTTTCCTTCGTCAACTAGGTTCTTCCACTTCGAGCTGAAATCATGTTTCGTCGTCAGATTTGGTTCCCATGGTTCTGTATCCGCGAAATACATGGGATCATCATCACCGTAAGGATACTCATCGCCAAGTCCTCCAAAGGAATGACCGAATTCATGGACGACTACAGGGCGGAATGAAGGACCATGAGCATCGGTAAGGGTATATGAGTTGTAAATACCTCCACCGCCATATCGCTCTCCGTTCACTAACACAATAATGTGCTCATAAGGTGTGCCTGCCAATACGTCGTTCAGTTTCTTCAGATGGAGCGTCGTGAGATAGCGCTCACTATAGAAAGTATCGAAGTGGGCACCCAAAGCTGTCTGCTTCCAAATGCCTTTGTTAGGCTCGCTAACGCCACTCTCTGCAGAAGGCGACATCACGGCAATGATGTTGAATCGATTTTGCATCTGCTTGAAAGGTTCATGCTGAAACAGCGATTCCATCGCGATTTTACAATCTTCCAGGAATACTCCCATTTCATGCTGTTGATAGCCCTCTGCCACATAGGCCACGTGAATACAACGGTTTGTATCTGCTGCCTGCTGTAGAGTAATATATGGTGTAACCAAATGATCGCCTATTTTACGGATAAGGATATCCTTAGGATCAACGGCGTGCGTCATCGAGGCTATTTTCTGATCGTGATAGTCATATAATTCTACGGTGATACGGACTGGTTGCTTGGGAAATGGCACGAGGAACACGTTTTCAAACGATTTCTGTATCCGTTTTGATTCTTCCGTAGCCAGCCATTCTTGGAAAAGGGTAGAGAATGAATTGCGATAAATTACGGTTTCATCGGTGGCAGAGCGAACAATGATCTGTCCGTTTCCCTTTAAGGGAACCTCAGCAAGGTGTTGGCGCTTGCCATACCATCTGGGCATAGAAATCAGTTCGTCAACATAGAGTTGCTGCTGCTGATTATTGCCAGAAAACGTATAGTCTATGCGGAGTGTGCGATCTTCGAAATAATCCTCGAACTTCTGAGAATAAGATGATACGAAGATTGAAAGTAATAAATTGATAATCAGTATTCTTTTCATAATTCATTAATTAAATCCTTTACATAGTTCCGATTCCAGTCTCGTAAGTGAAAACGCTCGCCATCATACTCCAGAAGATCGAGGTCAAGCGTCACGATGCCATCCTCATTATGAGTCCTGCCAAGTCGTTTCTCAATCTCCTTCAGGACTTCATTAAGCAGATTCATCCCCAGCGCCGTGGTACCACTACAAAGCTGATTGAGGTATGGTTCCTGGCGCAGAGTGCCGATAGGATCGGTGAAAATGGCACGGGTGAAATGTACCTCAGTCAACAGCTGTATGAGTTGAGTGCGCGCAGCCTCGAGATGAGCCTCCTGATTGATGTTGGAAGCGAGGCTGATAATGATGTGATGTTCCTTCTGAGTCATAACGAATGCAAAGATAGCAAAAAAATCAATAGAACAGAACAAACTTTGAAAAATATTCAGTAACTTTGCAGCAATTATAAATATAATAATGTATTAGTAAGTATCAAAAGATAATGGAAAGTGCGATATTGACTTGACAAAATGAAAGAAAAACGGTAAAATCCGTGAATTTCTGCTTAAATATTTGGTGGAATGAAATAAAAAGTGTAATTTCGCAGCGTTTTTCGGAACAAGAATATAAACCATTTAAATAATAACGACCAAAAAATGAAGAAGTACAACTTTAATGCAGGTCCATCGATGCTCCCCCGTGAGGTTATCGAGGCTACCGCTAAACAGTGTCTTGATTTCAACGGCTCAGGTCTCTCTCTGATGGAGATCAGCCACCGTGCAAAGGATTTTCAGCCCGTTGTCGACGAGGCTGTAGCTCTGGTAAAGGAGCTTCTGAGTATTCCTGAGGGCTATTCAGTTATCTTCCTTGGTGGTGGTGCCAGTCTTGAGTTCTGTATGATTCCCTACAACTTCCTGATTAAGAAGGCTGCCTACCTGAACACAGGTGTCTGGGCAAAGAAGGCCATGAAGGAAGCTAAGCTTTTCGGTGAGGTAGTAGAGGTGGCTTCTTCAGCAGATGCCAACTATACATTCATTCCGAAGGATTGGACTGTTCCCGCAGATGCAGACTATCTGCACATCACAACAAACAATACCATCTACGGTACAGAGATTCGCAAGGATCTGGATGTCAACGTTCCTCTGATTGCTGATATGTCATCCGACTTCATGAGTCGTCCTGTTGATGTCAGCAAGTATGACGCCATCTATGCTGGTGCTCAGAAGAACCTTTCGATGGCAGGTGTAACCATCATTATCGTGAAGGATGAGAAGTTGGGCAAGGCTCCTCGCGAGATTCCTACGATGCTCGACTATCGTACACACGTAGACAAGGGCTCGATGTTCAATACTCCTCCAGTAGTACCCATCTACTGTGCACTCGAGAACCTCCGCTGGATCAAGAAGCAGGGTGGTGTAGAGGCTATGGACAAACTGGCTCAGCAGCGTGCAGAGATCGTCTATGGTGAGATCGATCGCAACAAGTGCTTCGTAGGTACAGCCAAGGAGGAGGATCGCTCGCTGATGAACCTCTGCTTCGTGATGGCTCCTGAGTACAAGGAACTTGAGAAAGACTTCCTCGACTTCGCAGTTTCAAAGGGTATGGTTGGCGTGAAGGGTCACCGCTCAGTTGGTGGTTTCCGTGCTTCTTGTTACAACGCTCAGACCATCGAGGGCTGCAACGCACTCGTAGCTTGTATGAAGGAATTCGAGGCTAATCATTAAATCCGTGCCAAGTAAAAGATAAGACAATGAAAGTATTAGTTGCAACAGAGAAGCCATTCGCAGCAGCTGCTGTCAATGGTATCAAGGCAGAAATCGAGGGAGCGGGCAATGAACTCGTACTCCTCGAGAAATATACAGAGAAAGCTCAGCTGCTTGATGCAGTTAAGGATGTCGACGCTATGATTATCCGCTCGGATAAGGTAGATGCCGAAGTGCTCGACGCTGCCAAGCAGTTGAAGATTGTAGTTCGTGCTGGTGCTGGTTACGACAACATCGACCTCGCAGCTGCAACGGCTCACACCGTAGTAGCCGAGAACACTCCAGGACAGAATGCCAACGCAGTAGCAGAGCTCGTATTCGGACTGCTCGTGATGGCTGTTCGTGGATTCTACAATGGCAAGAGCGGTTCTGAGTTGCTGGGCAAGAAGCTGGGTATCCTGGCTTTCGGTAATGTAGGTCGCAATGTGGCTCGCATCGCCAAGGGCTTTGGTATGGATGTTTATGCTTACGATGCTTTCTGCCCCGCAGAGGTCATCGAGAAGGCAGGTGTTCACGCTGTTGCCAATCAGGACGCACTCTTCGAGACCTGCGACGTTGTATCTCTGCATATCCCAGCTACTCCTGAGACCAAGCAGAGCATCAACTACGCACTTGTTGGTAAGCTGAAGAAGGGTGGTATCCTCGTGAATACAGCTCGCAAGGAGGTGATCAACGAGCCTGAACTGATTAAGCTGATGTCTGAGCGCGAGGACCTGAAGTTCGTGACAGACATTATGCCAGATGCCAACGATGAGTTCCAGAAGTTCGAGGGCCGTTACTTCTCGACACCAAAGAAGATGGGTGCTCAGACTGCCGAGGCCAATATCAATGCAGGTATTGCTGCTGCCAAGCAGATCAACGCTTTCTTCAAGGATGGAGACACCAAGTTCCAGGTGAACAAATAAGTCTATCGATCATAGAAAGAGCCGCAGGATTTGAATCTTGCGGCTCTTGTTTTTTATTAAGGGGTCCTTATTTTCCAATAAGGGTCCCTTATTTGCAGATAATGGTCCCTTATTGCTCAATAAGCGGCACTTATTTCATGACATATTTTTTGCCGTTTCGGATATAGATTCCTTTTTGTGGATTCTGCATGCGCTGCCCATGAAGGTTATAGAAGGCTCCATCAGACTTTGATGTGGCAGTCTGGATAGAACGAATACTTGTTGGTGACGACTCCTTTTTCAGAGAACATCCCCAGGCTACAGCGATAGAAGCAGGTTCTTCAGTCCCATCAGCCTTGATCAGCTTGGCATCCTTTAACTTGGCGGTTGTTGCTCCTACCTGTGTCTGGAGTGTGATCCCCCAGAACGTAGAGCCCAAGACATTAGCATCAAAGTCAACAGTAGTAACATTTGTGCCAGTAGCTAATGGGGTACACTGCTCATTGAACTTGTCGGTTCCATCACTATTCGTACCATTCTTGGCACCATATATCTTCACCTGTAATTTACTGGCATAGCTGTCATCTTCCATTTCAACACGGATACCTTTGTAGTTACTCAATTTGGTGGCGTTACGATTCCAGTCACCATACAGGAACAATTCTCCCCATTCATCAGTATAAGTCACGACGTAAGTCATTGCGACTTCTCCAGCTGAGGGGTACTTGCCTTGATAGTCTTTGCCACGATAGGCCTTGACGATGGTTTCTGCAAGATCAGGCTGAGTAAAAACTGGTACTTCGCGATCAGCACCATCAGAGAGTCCCATCCAATAGAAGGTGATGATATCGTTCTTCTTGGCTTCCTGTACGAAGTGTGAACAGAAATCCAGATAATTCTCCTTGTTGTTCTTGTAGTTCTCGTTGCTGTCATCATCCAGCGTTCCCCATTCTCCGATGATAACTGGTGCACCCTTGGCTGCAAGGATAGATTTCAGATTGGCCATCTTTTCAGTCACCTCACTCTTGATAGTCGACAGGTTATTCTTCTTAAGTCCAGGATAATAGTGAACCTGGAAAATCAGGTGATTCTCTGCTGCATCGACGGGCAGTTTCATCTCGTTCAGAGGGTCCTGGGGATGAGTATTGGTACCCCAAACACCACCTGCAGCAGCGCTGTAGGTATTGACAACGAGGTTACGGAAAGAATTGTTTCCACCAGTAGAGCGGACTGCATCTACGAAACTTTGTGCATACTTGTTGATGGCATTATAGGCAGACTCTGCGATGGCTGCATCATATTTGTCGGTTGTATTGAAGGAAGCATAGTTCCAACTGTTGAGCTTATCGAGCATCTCATTATAGGCCTCAAAGATCAGATGATCGTCATAATCCTCGAATTCATGGGCAATCTGAATCCAAAGACTCTCAAATCTGTCTTTGGAATCATTGTATACGTCATCATCAGCTACGAGCCAATGGGTATTATCTGCACCCGTGTCGTGATGCACATTCAGGATACAGTACATGCCATTGTCGAGAACATAGTCAACTACCTCATGAACGCGTTTCATCCACTCAGCATTGACCTTACCTTTTTTATCCATTTCCTGGAACCATGTGACAGGAACGCGGATGGCACCAAAGCCAGCCTCTTTCATCATCTTCATCAGCTCAGGTTTTGTGATGGGTTGTCCCCAATACTTTTCATGATCTGCGACAGACGACCAGTTCCAACCATCCTTACCTTCCCAGTTGACGGCATCGAGCGTGTTACCCAGGTTCCAGCCTACGCCCATGTTCTTTACTGCGTCTTTCGCTGTTTCAAAATCAGCTGCCTGAGTGCTCATGCACATTAGCATGCTACATACAAAAAGTAGAGTTTTCTTCATACACATTATAGTTTTATTGGTTTGTATTTTCTTGCAAAGATACGAATTATTCTTGAACAAAGCAAATATCTTCGGAAAGATTTTGGAAATCGGAAGATTTTGCGTAATTTTGCACCACTAAAATCAAAATCTTTAAACAAACGATTATGCAAAGTGATCCCAAGCAGTGTCTATACTGCACAAACAATCAGACGCTTCATGATCTGATGATTGAGTTTGCCCAGTTGTCAGTATCGCGCGCATTCCTTTTTAAGGAGCAGACCTATCGTGGTCGTTGCCTCGTGGCTTATAAAGACCATGTTAACGACTTGAACGAACTGTCGGATGAAGACCGTAATGCCTTTATGGCAGATGTGGCTCGTGTAACACGTGCGATGCAGAAGGCTTTCAATCCAGAGAAGATCAACTATGGCGCCTATAGTGACAAACTCTCACACCTGCATTTCCATCTGGCTCCGAAGTATGTGGATGGCCCCGACTATGGTGGTACGTTCCAGATGAATCCAGGCAAGGTATATCTCTCAGATGCTGAATACGATGAGATGATTGCCAAGATTAAGGAATATCTTTAATGTTTAATCTTCAATGTTGAATATATTGTCATGGCAATTATAAAACCATTTAAAGGAATCCGCCCGCCAAAGGAACTGGTGGAGAAAGTGGAGAGCCGTCCTTACGATGTGCTCGATAGTGAAGAGGCGAGGGCAGAGGCTGGCGACAACGAGATGAGCCTCTACCACATCATCAAGCCCGAGATAGATTTCCCCGTAGGCACTTCCGAGTATGATCCTCGTGTCTATGAGAAGGCTGCCGAGAACTTCCAGAAGTTCCAGGATAAGGGGTGGCTGGTACAGGATGCGCGCGAACATTATTATATATATGCGCAGACGATGAATGGGAAAACGCAGTATGGTCTGGTGGTATGTGCCCATACCGACGACTATATGGCAGGCCGTATCAAGAAACATGAGCTGACACGTCGCGATAAGGAAGAAGACCGCATGAAGCATGTTCGCGTAAACAATGCCAACATCGAGCCTGTGTTCTTCGCATATCCTGATAACGCAGTTCTCAATGAGCTTATCATGCGCTATGCTGCCACAACGCCCGAATATGATTTCATTGCTCCCATCGATGGTTTCCGCCATCAGTTCTGGATTATCAATGATGATCAGGATATGCAGCTGATCACCGATGAGTTTGCCAAGATGCCTTCGCTCTATATTGCTGATGGCCATCACCGCTCGGCAGCTGCAGCCCTCGTGGGTGCTGAAAAGCAGAAGCAGAATCCAAATCATAGGGGCACCGAGGAGTACAACTTCTTCATGGCAGTCTGCTTCCAGGCTTCACAGCTGACGATTCTCGATTACAACCGTGTGGTGAAGGATCTCAATGGCATGTCGTCTGAAGAGTTCCTTGCAGCCCTGCAAGTCAACTTCATCGTTGAGGATAAGGGCACCGAGATCTATAAGCCTCAGCAGCTCCATGAGTTCTCGCTCTATCTTGACGAACATTGGTTCAGCCTGAAGGCTAAGGAGGGTACCTACGACAATAATGATCCTATCGGAGTGCTTGATGTCGATATCTCCAGCCGTCTGATTCTCGATGAGATTCTCAATATCGGTGATCTCCGCAGCTCTCAGCGTATTGACTTCGTAGGAGGCCTGCGTGGTCTTGGCGAGCTCAAGCGCCGTGTGGATAGTGGGGAGATGCGTGCTGCTTTGGCTCTCTATCCCGTCTCTATGCAGCAGATTATGGACATTGCTGATTCTGGCAAGATTATGCCTCCAAAGGCTACATGGTTTGAGCCGAAGCTCCGCTCAGGTCTTGTCATCCACAAGCTCAGTTAACCCCAAAGAATAAAGGCTCGTCATAACGACGAGCCTTTTTCCTTGGCGGAAAGTGAGGGATTCAAACCCCCGATACCCGGAAAGGGTATACCGGATTTCGAGTCCAGCGCATTCGGTCACTCTGCCAACTTTCCTATTAAGCGAATGTCAATGAGCTAACTCATTTTCGGATGCAAAGGTAGTAACTTTTTCCGATTCTACCAAATTAATCAAAAGAAATTTTCGCTAACTTGCTGCGAAGTTGCTCAGCTTCGCTTTTCCTGATGCTGAGTTTTATTTCGCAAGTATTGTTGTAGGTCTGCGAAACGATGCGGGGATTCATCTCTTTCACGATGCGCATCACATCGTTCATCTGGGGGTAGGCGAAAGAGTAGGTGATGAGCTCTTCCACCTGTCGCGTTTCTATTTCACAATGCGAAATGGCATCTGCCGCAGCTTCTCGGTAGGCCACAATCAGTCCGCTGGTACCCAGATTCACACCACCATAATAACGTACTACAACAATCAGGATATCTGTGAGCTCATTCGAGTTGATTTGTCCGAGAATGGGCTTGCCCGCTGTTGATGAAGGCTCTCCATCGTCGTTGGCTCTGAACTCTGTGCGCTCGGGCCCCAGCATATAGGCATAGCAGACGTGGCGGGCATCATAGTATTTCTTACGATAACCCGCCAGCAGCTCTTTGATCTCGTCTACTGTCGAAACATGATGAGCGAAGGCGAGGAACTTGCTACGCTTCTCGGTGTAGTAGCCCTCGCCTCCGCTCTTAATCGTGCGATATTCGTCGCTATTCACTCTTTTCTTTTAATTATTATATTCCTGCCAGCTCTTGATCTTCACATCGTCGAGACTCATGGCGGTAAAGGCCTCGATAAATGCCTTTGCCAAGCGGACATTCGTCATCAGAGGAATGTTGTGATCGATGGCACCACGACGAATCTTGTAGCCATTGGTCAACTCGCGTGAGGTGTGGTTCTTCGGAACATTGATGACCAGACCTACCTTGTGCTGGCTGATCAGATCCATCACGTTATTGTCACCTTCCTCGTCAGGCCACTTTACAGCGACAGCCTTCACACCGTTATCGTTGAAGAACTTGGCTGTACCTGCGGTGGCGTAGATTGTGTAACCTTTCTTAGCCAGTTGCTGAGCAGGCTCCAGCAGCGATACCTTACCCTTGGCACCACCTGATGAAATCAGGACAGCATCCTTCGGGATAGAGTAGCCTGTAGCAATCAGCGAGTTAAGCAGAGCCTCATTAAGGTCATCGCCCAGACAGCCTACCTCACCAGTAGAGCTCATGTCGACACCCAGCACAGGATCAGCATTCTGCAGACGGGCAAATGAGAACTGAGAGGCCTTCACACCGATGCGGTCAATGTCGAACTCGCTCTTCTCGGGCTTCTGATAAGGAGCGTCGAGCATAATCTTCGTTGCGGTCTCAATGAAGTTACGCTTCAGGATCTTCGATACGAAGGGGAACGAACGACTGGCACGGAGGTTACATTCGATAACTTTCACCTCGCGGTTCTTTGCCAGGAACTGGATGTTGAATGGACCGCTGATATTCAGCTCAGCAGCTATCTTATGGGCAATTTTCTTAATCTGACGGATGGTAGAGAAGTAGATGTGCTGAGCGGGGAATACCATCGTGGCATCACCAGAGTGCACACCAGCATACTCCACGTGCTCAGAGATAGCATACTCAATCACCTCGCCCTTATCGGCTACAGCGTCGAACTCAATTTCCTTGGTCTCAGTCATGAACTTAGAGACTACAACTGGGAATTCCTTCGAAACCTCGGTAGCCATATTCAGGAAACGATGCAACTCTTCCTCGTCATAACATACATTCATCGCAGCACCTGAGAGAACGTATGAAGGACGCACAAGCACAGGATAACCTACCTGATCGACAAACTCCTTTACATCCTCAAAACTCGTCAGCGCACGCCATGCAGGCTGATCGATGCCCAACTTATCAAGCATAGCCGAGAACTTGTCGCGATTCTCTGCACGGTCAATGTCTACAGGACTTGTACCCAATACAGGCACACCCTGACGATGCAGTTTCATAGCCAGGTTGTTAGGAATCTGTCCACCCACTGATACAATCACACCACGAGGCTCCTCGAGATCAATCACATCGAGCACACGCTCCAGTGAAAGTTCATCGAAGTACAAGCGGTCGCACATATCATAGTCTGTAGAAACCGTCTCCGGATTGTAGTTGATCATGATACTCTTGTATCCCAGCTTTCGGGCTGTGTTGATGGCGTTTACAGAACACCAGTCGAACTCTACAGAAGAACCGATGCGATAAGCACCTGATCCCAAAACGACAACCGACTTCTCGTGAGCGTAGTAGTTCACATCGTGTGCAGCTTCGTATTTCTCACCTGTCGGATCACCGAAGGCAGGTGTATGGGTATAGGTGAAATAGAGATAGTTGGTCAGTTCTGGATGCTCAGAGGCAACGGTGGGAATACGCTTCACAGAAGGCAAGATGCCACGCTGCTTGCGATACTTACGTACCGACAGGTTTTCTTTCTCCATATTACCGCCGACTGGTTTCAGCACAAAACGTGCTATCTGGAAGTCGCTGAATCCGCAGCGCTTTACCTCCAGCAGCAGCTCATCGGGCAGCTCCTCAAGTGAATGGTATGTCTGCAGCTGATGCTTCAGGTCTACGATATGCTTCAGACGCTCCAAGAACCAGACATCAATCTTCGTCAGTTCTTCGATGCGCTCTACGCTATATCCCTCCTCAAGTGCCTGAGCGATGGCGAAGATACGCAAATCGGTAGGATTAGCCAACTCTTCATCGAGATTGTCGAACTTCGTGTGGTCGTTGCCCACGAATCCGTGCATACCCTGACCAATCATGCGCAGGCCTTTCTGGATCATCTCCTCGAACGAACGTCCGATACTCATAATCTCACCTACTGACTTCATCGATGAACCGATCTGACGGCTGACGCCAGCAAACTTTGTCAAATCCCAGCGAGGAATCTTACAGATCATATAGTCGAGGCTTGGAGCCACGTAAGCACTTGAGGTGGTACCCATCTCGCCAATCTGGTCGAGTGTATAACCCAACGCAATCTTGGCAGCAACGAAGGCGAGGGGATAACCTGTGGCCTTCGAAGCAAGGGCTGATGAACGGCTCAGACGAGCATTGATCTCGATGATGCGGTAGTCGTTGGTCTCTGCATTGAAGGCGAACTGAATATTACACTCTCCGACAATACCCAGGTGTTTTACGCACTTGATAGTTATCTCCTGCAGCATCTTCACCTGCTCCTCTTTCAGCGAGCAAGTAGGAGCCACCACAATCGACTCACCAGTGTGGATACCCAGAGGGTCGAAGTTCTCCATTGAAGCCACTGTGAAGCAACGGTCGTTAGCATCGCGGATGCACTCGAACTCAATCTCCTTCCATCCCTTCAGACTTTCCTCAACGAGGATCTGGGGTGCGAAAGTAAAGGCACTCTCTGCCAGCTCCCTGAACTTCTTCTCGTCAGGACAGATACCCGAGCCAAGACCGCCCAGAGCATAAGCCGAGCGGATCATGATGGGGAAGCCGATCTCATGGGCAGCCTTCAGCGCATCGTCCATCGATTCTACTGCGTGGCTCACGGGCACCTTCAGATCTACCTCTCCCAGCTTTTTAACAAAAAGGTCGCGGTCCTCAGTATTCATGATGGCCTCGACGCTCGTTCCTAAAACTTCAACTCCATACTCTTTAAGAGTCCCGTTCAGATAAAGTTCTGTTCCGCAGTTCAATGCGGTCTGTCCTCCAAATGCCAAGAGGATGCCGTCAGGTCGCTCCTTCTTGATGATTTCTGTTACGAAGTGCGTATTTACCGGCTGGAAATACACCTTGTCAGCAATTCCTTCACTGGTTTGGATTGTTGCGATGTTAGGGTTAACGAGCACGCTCTTGATGCCTTCCTCGCGAAGCGCTTTCAAAGCCTGTGACCCAGAGTAGTCAAACTCTCCTGCTTGTCCGATTTTCAAGGCACCCGATCCGAGCACCAACACCTTTTTCAGTTCTTTCTTCATTTTTGGGTTGATTTTGATATCCTTGTTCTTAAATCGCGTGCAAAGTTACGAAGTTTTTGCGAAACCACCAAAAAAGTTTCCCACTGATTTCTATTTAAACAGGCTCATTCTTGCATTTTTTTACATAATGATATAGAAACGGTATGTTTATGCAAGTAGTAAAGAAAATCAGCTGGACAGCGTTGAATAGCTGCCAGCTGATGATGGGTATAGTTGAGAACAATAGATAATATTAATAATAGGTGAAGGTGCGGGTGGTTGTCATTTCCTGCCCCATCATCTCAGTCTTGCGACTGATCCAGTTGCCGTGATCATCGAACTTGTAGTCTGAATAGGGAATCTCAATGAGCTGCCCGCCCATATTGATGCTCTCGGAAGTTACAACACCATTCTCATCATAGTTATAGGTATTGGTGACGTCGTTGCCCATCACATTGAGTGAGCGACTCTTCATGCGCCCATTCTCCCAAGTAATCTTCACTGTAGTGCTCTGACCTTGAAAACTCATCTTCACGGATGTGAGGTAGCCGTTTTCATCGTAAACTGCATCCGACATGAGGCTAGAATTCACCATCTTGCCGTCCTCAGAGAATTCGATAGACTGGCTCATGCCCATGATATCCATCTTCATCGTCTTGACAGCACCTTTGGCTTCATTGGCCTCTACGTCGTGAAATTTTGTTTGTGCCTGCATAGCAAATGGTATAGCCAGCATGGCAATCATCATCATGATCTTTTTCATTTTCTAAAATGGTTTTTGGTTTGTAACGAATATTTTCGTGGCAAAGTTAGTGATTCTTTCTGAAACAACAAAGTTTTTCCAAAAATTATTTGTACCTTTGCCGATGCATTTTTGAAAAGTTAACGATGAACACTAAGATACTTGAGGATTTGAATGCGAGCCAGCGCGAGGCTGTGGAGTACTGCGACGGGGCAAGTCTGGTCATTGCAGGAGCAGGATCGGGCAAGACCCGCGTATTGACTTATAAAATCGCCTGGTTGTTGGAACAGGGAATGGCTCCTTGGGAGATTCTGGCCCTGACTTTTACCAATAAGGCTGCACGAGAGATGAAGGAACGTATTGGCAGACTGGTAGGTGAGGAGCGTGCCAGATATCTGCAGATGGGAACATTCCATAGCGTCTTTGCTCGAATCTTGAGAGCTGAAGCCGGGCATCTTGGCTTTAACTCAAGCTTCACCATCTATGACCAGACGGATGCCCGCTCGCTGGTGAGGGCAATTATCAAAGAGATGGGGCTTGACGACAAGGTGTATAAGCCCGCATCGGTAGCTGATCGTATTTCGATGGCTAAGAACCACCTGATATTGCCTCAGGCCTATGCTGAAAGTGCCTGGGCCAAGGATGATGTCAACCAGAAGCGTCCACAGGTGGCTAATATATATATAAGGTACGCGGAGAGGTGCCGACAAGCTAATGCGATGGACTTTGATGATCTGCTTGTGCAGACGTGGGTATTGTTTAAGAATCATGAGGATGTTCGACAGAAATACGTTGAGAAGTTTTGTTTCGTGCTTGTGGATGAGTATCAGGACACGAACTTCGCACAGCAGGCAATCGTCTTTCAGTTGACAAAAGAGCGTCAGAAGGTGTGCGTGGTGGGCGATGATGCGCAGAGTATCTATTCGTTCAGAGGCGCTAACATCGATAATATATTGAATTTTAGGAATTTATATAGAGATGCTAAACTTTTTAAGCTGGAACAGAACTATCGTTCAACGCAGTTGATTGTGCAGGCAGCAAATTCACTCATCAGACGCAATGAACGACAGATTCCGAAGAATGTCTTCTCAGAAAATGAGCATGGTGAGAAGCTTCTACTGAAGCCTGCCTACAGCGACAAGGAAGAAGCTATCATCGTTTGTCTGGACATCAAGCGCCTGCGTAAGCAGGATCATTGCAACTGGAGCGACTTTGCTATCCTCTATCGTACAAATTCACAGAGCCGATCTTTTGAAGAGCAGATGCGTAAGGATAATATCCCTTACAGGATCTATGGCGGACTGAGTTTCTATCAGCGTAAGGAAATCAAAGATGTGATAGCCTACTTCCGACTGATTGCCAATCCTAATGACGAGGAGGCTTTTAAGCGCATCATCAACTATCCTGCGCGAGGAATTGGCGACACAACGGTGGGTAAGATCATACAGACGGCGCAGACTTATGGCGTCAGCTTGTGGCAAGTGATTAAGGAACCCGTGCTGTTCCCCATGGATGTAAGCAAGGGTACGATGACAAAGATCCAGAACTTCCGTGAACTGATTGAGGGGTGGATTGGGCGCGTAACGACAGAAGATGCCTACACATTAGGTCACGATATTATCATGAACTCGGGAATTAGTAAGGATATCTATTCTGGGCGTAATCCCGAGGATATCTCGCGACAGGAGAATCTGGAGGAGTTTCTCAGTGGTATGCAAGACTTCGTGGAGAGTCGTCGCGAGGAAGATATGGCCGACGAGGTATATCTCTCTGATTTCCTGCAGGAAGTGGCTCTACTGACGGATCTCGACAGTGAGGAGGGCGACGAGAACGACAAGGTGACGCTGATGACCATCCACTCAGCTAAAGGTCTGGAGTTCCTGACGGTGTTTGTCGTTGGACTCGAAGAAAATATCTTTCCTAGTCCGATGTGCACGAACTCCATGCGTGAACTGGAAGAGGAGCGGCGACTGCTATATGTGGCCATCACTCGTGCAGAGAAACATTGTATTCTGACTTGTGCGCAGAACCGTTTCAGATATGGCCGGATGGAGTATGACACACCATCACGTTTTATTCGCGACATCGACCCGGAGTTGTTGGATGTGCAGAGCGAAAAGGGTGGAGGAGCATCACCATCGCCACGTAGAGATTCGTATGGTGGCTATGGCGGTAGTCGTAGTCCTGAATGGATGCAGAATCCGAGGCCTGTGGCAACTCAATTCAAGGCAGATCCCAAACCCCGGATGGTGGCTCCGCGGCAGCCAGAGAAACCTGTTGACCCTTTTGGGTCAAACTTCAAGCGCGTCTACAATGCTGTGGCACCTCGAAAGATGGCATCAGAGCCAAGTACGGGTGATTTGCGCGAGGGTTGCACGATAGAGCATCAGCGCTTTGGCATCGGTAAGGTACTTAAGATTGAAGGTACAGGTGAGAACACTAAGGCTACTGTAGAATTTAGAAACGCTGGTACCAAGCAGCTCTTGTTGAAGTTCGCTAAGTTCAAGATAATTGAGACATAATAGCTGATATAATTGTTTGATAACAGGAACAAAAGAAAATTAGAGCGACTCATCATCGGGTCGCTCTAATTTTCTTTTGGGTGTTTTGGGAAGATGCTTCTGCTTTCGGAGCCACGCTGCCTTGCGTGCCTCATAGTCTTCGTAATGCTTCTCCAGAAATCCGTCAGCCATCGTCGCTCATCTTATTCATTAAACTTCGCATAGATGACCTTCAGTTCGATATTGCTCCCATTGGGCCCGCCTTTTAAGCGGGTGCTAGTCATCGACATCTGATTTGCCACAGAAGCTACACCGGCCGCAGATGTTGTCGTATTTACTGCTGTTGTGATAGTCACAGGTACCAGCACCACTTTATTCCAGTCTGGATGCGTAGCCACCCAGTTAGGATCGTTTGCCAAGCCAACTTTCTTTGCGTTCGACATATAGGAAATCATGTTGTCGATATTCGAGAATTCATACTCATTCGTTGAATCGAGAATCGTGTAGAACGAGTTCTTAGAATTGATGGTCTGCCTATGCTCGAAGAAAGTGTAGAGACTGTCTCTTGGTATCATCAGTAGGTATTCAGGTGCGCTGAAAACATAAGGCGAGTTTCGTAGTTCGCTGTTCAGACGTTGGAATGTGACACCAACGGAAAGCAGAGAGTCGGTTGCGTGTGTAGCCTTAATTTCATCGACGGGCAGTGTTACCTCAGTAAAAATACCTGCAGGTGTCTTCAGATAGGTGCAGCTTTTGTCGTTGACAAGCGACTGCAAGGCTTCCTTGTCGTTGATGACCCTGGTAGTCTGTAGCACTTCAGGTGTAGAAGCCATCGCCATATAGGCACTGACGATTGAGTCTTCATCGTTATAATAGCTGTAGAAGATACGTATGTCGATCTCGTTCAGATTTGCCATGACACCCAGTCCGTCGTTCACTTGGAAATAGAATCCAGGACAGAGCGAATGGATGAAACTGTAAGAGTTCTTGAAATATTCAGGGTGCTCGTAGTAATTCCGAAGGATGTATGTACCATAGTCTGGATAGCTTTTCCCGTTCTTATCGATGTATTTCTGATTAAGAACGATGCGGGCATTATCGGTAAAGTTTGCCAGATTCCTGATGCTGTCCTTATAAGTCAGGTTTGATAGTGAAAAGGCCAGACTCTGCTTGAGACCATCAGTCCGGATCAATCCTGCGCTTCTGGGATCGAAATTACTATAGTAGATATTCTGGTCGCTCATGGGCTCTTTCAGTTCCAGAACGTCGAGCTTGACAGGTGTAAGAGAGTCGCCATAGCATTTCGACTTGTTGAAAAACAGCCATATCTCACAGGAGTCAACTGCGATATCGCCATCTTCATAGGTTACGATTTGGTCTCTTGCAGGGAGCTTCGGACTCTCAAGCATATTAAACTGGGCCATAAATTCACTCTTGATATAAGCACCAGTTTCCGGGTCTCTGACATTACCGAAATAGCAATCGAAATTGCGGGCATATACGGAGTCTGCCAATATAGACCTTGACGTAGCATTGAAAATACCAGTCGAAACATTCAACTTGTCGTTATCGCTGGTGAGCGTAGATCCTATTTCTAACGTTTCTTCATTACAAGACATCACCGCCATTGCGCAGAATGCAATCGCTGTAATCAATCTGAGTTTCATGTGTAAATGTAAGTGTATTATAAGTCCTTAAACCTCGTCAGGGAAGAGTGATTCGTAGAATGCCTCATAGGCATCAGCAAAGTCTTCCTGATAGCCAAGAACGGGGATATTCTTGCCCTTGGCGTAATCGAGTAATTCAACATTAACTTCACTATCTGACTGAATAACTCCATCACTATAGTCGATGGCGAGCTTACCCAGTTCATCGAAATCGAAATTGTCATTGTAGCCCTTCAGCAATTCTTCATTGACATCACGGAACTCCAGGCACTTCTTGAAATTCTCGCCAAGATCCTTATCAATGTTCTTGGTGAAGAGGGAGGTTACAACCTTGGCTTCAGCAAATGATGGCTCATCATGGAAGGCTGTCTTCACATAGAGGGGCACAACAGCACTCATCCAGCCTTGGCAGTGGATGATGTCGGGCACCCAGCGGAGCTTCTTGACTGTTTCAAGTACACCACGAGCGAAGAAAATGGCTCGTTCGCCATTGTCAGGATAATCTTCTCCCTTCTCGTCTTTCTCCATCTGCCGCTTGCTGAAGTAATCATCATTGTCGATGAAATAGACTTGTATGCGGGCTGACTGTATGGAGGCAACCTTAATGATCAGGGGATGATCTGTGTCATTAATGATCAGATTCATACCCGAGAGTCGGATTACCTCATGCAACTGGCCGCGACGCTCGTTAATGGTTCCCCATTTGGGCATGAATGTACGAATCTCATGACTACGTTCCTGCATAGCTTGCGGAAGCTTCTTTCCCATCAGTGACAAGTTGTTGTCTGGGACGTAAGGAGAGATCTCCTGATTGATGAATAGTATCTTCTTCTTTGCCATCTTTCGAAGTTTTTGCAGCGCAAAGATACGAAAAACTTTTCACATTTCCGAATTTCAACGAAAGATTTTAGGAAAAAGTGACACTTTTCGGTCTTTTTTATGGATATTTTCGGATTTTCTTAGAGAAATTAGGTGTAAAATGGCACTTAAACATACTTTTGAATTAATGCCACGAAACGGTTGCCATACTTCTCCTTCTTATGTTCTCCGATACCAGAGATGTTGCCAAACTGTTCGATGGTGGTTGGCTTGATGGTAGCCAGAGCGTGGAGTACCTTGTCGCTGAAAACGATGTATGGTGGAAAGCCTTCTTCGTTGGCACATGTCAATCTTAGGGAACGAAGTGCCTCGAACAGTTTCATGTCTTCAATGCCAGTGGTTGGTGGCAGACCGGGTATTGTGATGGTAGGAATCTCAAGTTTCAGTCGTGGTTTCTTGCGCTCCTCTTTCACGCTATGGTCGATGACACAGAGTTGAGCACTCTTCCTGCCGTATAGAACATCTTCTCCGATATTGGTAACTTTCACCTTGTTACCATCATTGTAGGCTATCTCGATGAATCCCATTTGGAGCATCTGCAGCAGATAGTCCTGCCAGTCGTTGGTCGTGATATCTTTCCCCACGCCAAATGTCTTGAGCTGATCATAGCCATGGCGCACGACATAAGGTGAACGGATGCCTTTAACAATCTCTATAATCGTAGATATGCGCACCGTCTCTGCCGTGCGCTTGGCTGCACTGAGAGCCATCTGTACGTAGCGCGTGCCATCAAACCGTCGGGGCGGATTCTCGCAAACATCACAATTGCCACAGTCGTGATCTGTCTGTTCGCTGAAATAGTTGAGCAAAATCCGTCTGCGGCAGACACTCGACTCGGCATATTCCTGCATCCTTCGCAGTTTATCCATGTTGACATCTTGCTGGCCACTTTGTCTTGCAAATTCAGTAAGTTGTACAATGTCAGCGAGAGAATAGAACAGGACTGTATCTGCTGGAGCACCATCGCGGCCAGCACGTCCTATCTCCTGATAGAAACTCTCGATACTTTTAGGCATATTATAATGAATCACCCAACGGACATTACTCTTGTCGATACCCATTCCAAAGGCTATTGTTGCGCAAACAACAGATAATTGATCATTCTTAAATCTTTCCTGCGTCTGATTTCTTTCAAATGTCGACATACCAGCGTGATATGGTGCCGCATTAATACCTTTCTTCTGTAAATCGGATGCAACTTTTTCGGTATTCTTGCGGCTTAGGCAATAGATAATGCCAGCCTCCATCGGACGTGCCTTGATGAAATTGAGAATGAAGTGCATCTTCTCTGCTGCCTTGTAGCCTCGTTTTACTGACAAGCTAAGGTTAGGACGGTCAAAGCTGGAAATGAATTCCTGAGCACCAGTAATGTTAAGCTGTTTCAGTATATCCCCACGTGTGATTTTATCAGCCGTTGCAGTCAGAGCCATGATCGGGACATGGGGGAATTTCTCACGGAGAATGCCCAGTTGTGTGTATTCTGGGCGGAAGTCGTGGCCCCATTGACTGATGCAGTGGGCTTCGTCGATAGCAAACAGCGAGATTTGGATATGACTGAGTAGATAGTCTATTTCAGACATCAGCTTCTCAGGAGAGATATAGAGGAGTTTCATGCTGCCAGAAAAACATTTACGCCTGATGACTGTATCAACGGCAGGGTCATTACCGCTATTGAGGGCTTCGGCTTCAATGCCATTAGCACGAAGTGTCTCTACTTGGTCTTTCATCAGACTGATAAGCGGGGAAATCACAATGGCTGTGCCTGACATCGTTAGTGCAGGAATCTGGTAACAAATACTTTTTCCGCCACCTGTAGGCATCAGCACTAAAGCGTCTTTGCCTTGCATGACGTGTTCTATGATTTCTTGTTGGTTTTGCCTGAAAGTACTATAGCCGTAATATGTTCTTAATGCCTCGAAAATGTTCATCAGTTACAATTTTTGCACAAAGATAGGCATTTTTTTTGTAATTCATTGCAAGTTTGGATTATTTTATTTAATTTTGCATGCCTATAGAATATAGGTAAGCCATAGAATGATGAACGTAGATTTTAATTATCAAGACGAGCGATTCGCTGACTTGCAATTGCTTAGATACAGACTGAATGGTTTTGAAAGACTGACGCTGAAGCAGAAGACTCTTGTGTATTATCTGTCTCAAGCCACGCTTTATGGACGTGATATTACTTTCGATCAGTTCGGTAAGTATAACCTCCGTATTCGGAAGATGCTCGAGGTTATCTATACAGATATGACTGTTCTGCATGATACCGATGAATTCAAGGCTTTGGAGATCTATCTGAAGCGCATCTGGTTCTCAAGCGGCATCTATCACCATTATGGATGTGAGAAATTCAAGCCTGGTTTTACACCTGACTATTTAAATAAGGTGCTTAGGCAAGTTGATGCACGTCAGTTGCCTTTAAACGAAGGTGAAACTATCTCGCAGATGTGCGACGAGCTGTTTCCTATCATCTTTGATGAAACTGTGATGCCTAAGCGTGTGAATAAGGCTGATGGCGAAGATTTACTTCTGACATCGGCCTGCAATTTCTATGATGGTGTCACTCAGGCAGAGGCCGAAGCTTTCTATGAGCTGCAGAAACAGCAGGACAAACATCAGGATACACCTCCGTCGTTCGGACTCAATTCAACACTTGTCAAAAAAGACGGCAAGATCCTCGAGGAAGTGTGGTATTCCGGCGGCAAATACGCGAATGCCATCAGGCATATCATCTTTTGGTTGGAAAAAGCTGCAGAAGTGGCAGAAAACATGCAACAGAAAAGGATTATAGAACTGCTTATAAGTTACTATAAAACAGCAGACTTACAGACTTTTAATAAATATTGTATTGAATGGTTGAAAGAGCATGATTCTTCCATTGATTTTATCAACGGATTCATCGAAGTCTATGGCGATCCCTTAGGGATGAAAGGCTCGTGGGAAGGCCTCGTAGAATATATCGATGAAGAGTCGACTCATCGTACTCAGACCATTAGCCGCAATGCTCAATGGTTTGAAGACCATTCGCCTGTCGATCCCCGATTCCGTAAGCCAGTTGTCAAAGGTGTTTCTGCTAATGTGATATGTGCTGCTATGCTTGGCGGTGACGAATACCCCTCAACGGCCATAGGCATCAACCTCCCGAATGCTGATTGGATCCGGGCTCAATATGGCAGTAAGAGCATTACCATCAGTAACATTACCGATGCCTACAACAAAGCAGCGCATGGTAATGGTTTTAAAGAGGAATTTGTCATTGATCAGGATACTCTTGAAATCATCGACAAATATGGCGATATCTGTGACGACTTGCATACAGACCTGCATGAATGTCTGGGACACGGAAGTGGACAATTGCTGCCAGGAGTGGATCCTGATGCGCTGAAGGCGTATGGTAATACGATAGAAGAGGCGAGGGCCGACCTTTTTGGCCTGTATTACATCGCAGACAAAAAACTTGTAGAACTTGGATTGACACCTGATGAAGAGGCGTATAAATCGCAGTATTATACCTATATGATGAATGGCCTGATGACCCAGTTGATTCGCATCTCTCCAGGACATCAGATTGAGGAAGCTCACATGCGTAACCGCGCGTTGATAGCCCATTGGTGCTATGAACAAGGAGATGTCATCAAGTTGGTTCGTCGCGAGGGTAAGACATACGTTGAAATCACGGATTATGAAAGACTTCGCCAACTGATTGCCACTCTGCTTGCAGAAATACAACGGATTAAGAGTGAAGGTGACTATGAGGCCGCCCGCCAACTGGTAGAGAAATATGCCGTTAAGGTAGATGAACAACTACATGCAGAAGTGTTGGAGCGTTATAAGCGCCTGAATCTTGCTCCATACAAAGGGTTCATTAATCCTCAGTTGTTACCTGTTTATGGTACAAGTGGGGAAATCTGCGATATTCAGGTGAACTATAGCGAGACTTACGCACACCAGATGCTTCGCTACAGTTCAGAGTATGCAACATTAATATAATATAAGGATATGGATATCAATAGTCAGGTGAAGGAAATCAAACAGTCGTTCCGTCAGATGATGGATGGTTCTGTGGCTAAATCCATGCGTGACAAGGGAGTGGATTATAAACTCAATTGGGGGGCCACACTACCGAGACTTCAGGGAAAAGCAGCAGAACTCGGGAAAAACTATGACCTGGCTATTGCACTCTGGAAAGAGAATGTGCGTGAGTGTAAGATACTTGCGACGATGATGATGCCTGCTGACCAAGTTTTACCCGAAGTCATCGACATTTGGATGGAACAGACCGATACACAGGAAATAGCGGAGCAGGCTGCATACAACTTGTATCAATATCTGCCTTATGCCCCCGAGAAGGCATATAGCTGGATGGCGTCGGAGAAAGAACTCTACCAACTTTGCGGTTTTCACGTATTATCTCGTCTGTTCATGAACAAACAAGAGCCTAACGAACGTGGAATCAACGAATTCATCGATCAGGCATTGGCAGCATTGCAGGGTAATAGTCTGCCCGTGAAGAAGGCAGCCATGTCTTGTATGCAGCGTTTTGCAGAATTAGGCCTCGTATATGAGCGATTGTCGAAGAGCGCATTAAAAACCATTAATTTAGAATTTTTATAAATAATCTTTCTTTTGTTTCTTTGAAATTATGTACCTTTGTGCGGTTTTCGAGAAAATCAGATGAAAGATAAAAAGTTAGTTGCTGTGGAGCGCATATTGGATAACTATCTTGAGATGAATAATCATCGCAAGACGCCAGAGCGCTATACTATTTTGAAAGCCATCTACAGCACTAACGGACATTTCACCTTGGAAGAGTTGAATGAGAAACTGAGCACAGATTGGAATTTCCCCGTCAGTAGGGCAACACTCTATAATACCCTGAACTTGTTTCTGTCGTTGCGCCTGGTTGCTCGACATCGCTTTCAGGGATCAACGAAATATGAAGCCTGTTACGACAACAACAACCATTGTCATCAGATCTGTACGATGTGCGGTAAGGTTGTCGAGGTGAAATCGCCTGAAATAGACATGGCTGTAGAGAATATGCACCTTAGGCGTTTCCGTAAAGACGGATTTACATTATATGTTTATGGCGTCTGTAGTGCCTGCCAGACATTGATGACCAAACGGAAAAAGAAAGAGTCAGAAAAGAAGAAATCAAATACAGAATAAATAAGAATTATGAACAAAGGTAAAGTTGATGTCCTGCTCGGTTTGCAGTGGGGCGACGAAGGAAAAGGTAAGGTGGTTGACGTGTTAACCCCTAAGTACGATGTTGTTGCCCGTTTCCAGGGAGGTCCTAATGCAGGCCACACACTGGAATTTGAGGGACAGAAGTATGTGCTACGTTCCATTCCATCGGGAATCTTCCAGGGTGGTAAGGTGAACATTATTGGTAATGGTGTGGTTCTTGCGCCCGATCTTTTCATGGAGGAAGCAAAGGCTCTTGAAGCTAGTGGGCACGATCTGCATTCCCGCCTGCACATCTCTAAGAAAGCTCATCTGATTATGCCTACTCATCGCGTACTCGATGCAGCCTATGAGGCCCAGAAGGGTAAAGATAAAGTTGGAACTACAGGAAAGGGAATTGGCCCGACTTATACAGACAAAGTTAGCCGTAACGGTCTGAGGGTAGGCGACATACTTGAAAACTTTGAAGAGAAATATGGAAAGGCAAAGGCCCGTCATGAGGCTATTCTGAAATCCCTTCATTTCGAATATGACATTACAGAGGTTGAGAAGAAGTGGCTTGAAGGTGTTGAGTACTTGCGTCAGTTCCCTATTGTCGATTCTGAACACGAGATCAATAATATTCTGAAGAGTGGTAAAAGCGTTCTTTGCGAGGGTGCTCAGGGCACCATGCTCGATGTGGACTTCGGCAGCTATCCATTTGTCACCTCCTCGAATACGATCTGTGCGGGAGCCTGCACAGGTCTGGGTATCGGTCCCAATAAGATTGGTGATGTATATGGTATCATGAAGGCTTATTGCACTCGTGTAGGTGCAGGCCCATTCCCTACTGAGTTGTTCGATGAAACGGGTAAGAAGATTCGCGACCTGGGGCATGAGTATGGTGCTGTTACAGGTCGTGAGCGTCGTTGCGGATGGATCGATCTGGTGGCTTTACGCTATTCGATCATGGTGAACGGCGTGACCCAGCTTATCATGATGAAGAGCGACGTGCTGGATGGATTCGACACCATCAAAGCTTGTGTGGCTTATAAGCAGAACGGCGTTGAAATCGACTATTTCCCCTATAATATTGAAGAAGGTATCGAACCAGTTTATCAGGAACTGCCGGGCTGGAAGACTGATATGACGAAGTTTACTTCCGAGGATCAGTTCCCCAAAGAGTTCAAGGACTATATCGCATTCCTGGAGGCTCAGCTCGAAACGCCCATTAAGATTATCTCTATCGGTCCAGACCGTGAACAGACAATAGTACGTAAATAAGCATAGACGTACCAAAGAAAACGAATATGGCACAGAAACCAAGTATTCCTAAAGGAACGCGCGACTTCTCTCCAATGGAGATGGCTAAGCGCAACTATATTTTCGATACCATCAAGCAGGTTTATCAGCTCTATGGCTTCCAGCAGATAGAGACCCCTGCGATGGAAACTCTCGGTACCCTGATGGGTAAGTATGGTGAGGAGGGTGATAAACTGCTGTTTAAAGTACTCAACTCGGGCGACTTCCTTACAAAGGTCAGCGATGAAGAGCTGCAAGAGCGTAATGCGCTTCATCTGGCTGCTAAACTTTGTGAAAAAGGACTTCGCTATGACCTCACGGTGCCCTTCGCCCGTTATGTGGTGATGCACCGTGAAGAACTGCAGTTGCCATTTAAGCGCTACCAGATGCAACCTGTCTGGCGTGCAGACCGTCCACAGAAAGGCCGTTATCGTGAATTCTGGCAGTTTGATGGTGACATCGTCGGCTCTGACTCTCTGCTCAACGAGGTAGAGCTGATGCAGATCGTAGATACTGTATTCTCCCGTTTCGGTGTTCGTGTCCAGATTAAGATCAACAACCGAAAGATCCTAACGGGAATTGCCGAAGTCATCGGAGCTGCGGAGAAGATTGTTGATATTACGGTAGCTATCGATAAACTCGATAAGATCGGACTCGAAAATGTCAACCAGGAATTGCGTGAGGATGGACTCTCTGAACAGCAAATAGAGAAACTTCAGCCCATCATCTCACTCGAAGGTAGTAACGACGAGAAGTTGGACACCATTGCCGACGTTCTGGCTGCAAGTGGGACAGGCTTGAAAGGCGTGGAGGAGACGCGCACGATCCTTGACACGCTGAAACAGCTCGGCCTGAAGAACGAAATCCAACTTGACCTTACGCTGGCTCGTGGACTCAATTACTATACAGGCGCAATTTTCGAAGTGAAAGCCCTCGATGTACAGATAGGATCTATCACCGGTGGTGGCCGATATGACAATCTGACGGGCATCTTTGGTATGCCTGGTATCTCTGGCGTCGGTATCTCTTTTGGTGTTGATCGCATTTTCGATGTTCTCAATGCCCTCGACTGCTACCCGAAAGATGCTGTAAACGGTACCCAATTGTTGTTTATTAACTTTGGTGAGAAAGAGACTGCCTATTGTCTGACTGCTGTGGCCAAAGCGCGTGAGGCTGGCATCCGTACCGAGATTTTCCCCGATTCATCGAAGATGAAGAAGCAGATGTCTTATGCTAACGCCAAACAGATCCCGTTTGTAGTGCTGGCTGGTGAGAACGAGATGGCTGAAGGGAAGTTTACTCTTAAGAATATGTTGACAGGAAATCAGCAACTTGTTACTACAGAAGAACTTATAGATATTGTCAAGTCATGAGGAAATACACTTTTCTATCCTTTTTATTAGTATCGTGTTTGGTCTTTATGTCAGCAACAAAAGACAAGGCCACGACTATTTTCGTCATCGGCGACTCTACAGCAGCCAAAAAGGATACGACAGGCGGAAAGGTGGAGCGTGGATGGGCCATGATGCTTCAAGAATGTTTTGATGCCGACTATATCGTTGTTGACAATCATGCTGTGAATGGACGCTCTTCTAAGAGCTTCATCAACGAGGGACGATGGGACAAGGTGCTTTCGCTCATCAAACCTGGAGATTATGTGATTATCCAGTTTGGGCACAATGATGAAAAGCCTCAGGCTGAACGTCATACTGATCCTGGGTCTACCTTCGATTACAATCTGTCAAAATATGTACGTGAGACACGTGAGAAAGGAGGAATCCCTGTTCTGATGAACTGTGTCGTTCGCAGAAATTTCGCCAAAACCGCACCCAAGAATGATGATGACGAGAAGCTCCGCAATACGACTTTTGCCGATGGGGCACAGATTGTTGAAAGCGATTCTCTTGTCGACACCCATGGCCTTTACCGTGTGGCTCCCCGTGATGTGGCTCAGCGCATGAACTGCTATTTCGTTGATGCCAACCAGATTACACACGATCTGGAACAGGGGCTTGGTACGGAAGCCTCCAAAAAGCTCCACATGTGGTTCCTTCCTGGCGAAGAACCTTCTGAACCTAAAGGCAAGCAGGACAACACACATTATAATATATATGGTGCACGTGTTGTTGCTCATCTACTGGCTGACGCCCTTTGCGATGAGATTCCTTTACTGAGTAAATATCGAAAGAAATAATTAACGCAACAAAATAAAAATGAATTCTGCTTAAAAATTTGCAGAATTCATTTTTTTATTGTATATTTGCAAACGGATTTTATGAAACTCTTTATTTATAACTAAAAAAGACAAATACGATTATGAAGAAAAAGTTTATTTGCGCCGTTTGTGGATATATCTATGAAGGCGATGCAGCTCCCGAGAAGTGCCCAATCTGTAAGGCTCCTGCCTCGAAGTTCTCAGAACTGAAAGAAGATGGTGAGACCACCTATGCCACCGTTCATCGTATTGGTGACGGCAAGCCCGAGGGCGTCAGCGAGGAGATGATTCAGGACCTGCGCAACCACTTCAATGGTGAGTGCGGTGAGGTCGGTATGTATCTGGCTATGGCCCGTCAGGCTGATTGTGAGGGCTATCCCGAGATTGCCGAGGCTTTCAAGCGCTATGCATTTGAGGAGGCTGACCATGCTTCTCGTTTCGCAGAACTGCTGGGCGAGTGCGTATGGGATACCAAGACCAATCTGGAGAAGCGTGCTGCTGCCGAGGCTGGTGCTTGCGAAGACAAGTTCCGTATCGCTAAGAATGCAAAGGCTGCCGGCTTCGACGCTATCCACGATACTGTTCATGAGATGGCAAAGGATGAGGCTCGTCATGGTGCTGGCTTCGCAGGACTGCTGAAGCGTTACTTTGGAAAGTAAAAAAGTAGAAAGGTTAATACAATAAACTGAATGAGAATCCGTTTTATCTATACGATGAAACGGATTTTTTATTTATTTCTCATACTTGCATTTTGCATAGCTTGTCAGGATGATGATTCATTCTCGAGCAGCAGCAGTCTGAAACTGGAATTCTCAGTAGATACACTAAGTCTGGATACGGTTTTCAGTCGGGTTCCTTCTTCTACTTATTCTTTTTGGGTACATAATAGGAATAACGATGGTATCCGTCTTGAGCAGGTACGCCTCCGTCGTGGAAACCAGTCGGGCTATCGGGTGAATGTCGATGGTATCTATTTGGATAATGCCAACGGTTCGCAAACAAACAACATCGAGATACGCAAGAATGACAGCATTCTTGTATTTGTTGAATTGACTGCCAACGAGAACAAGCAACCTTTACCTTGTCTGGTGCAGGATGATCTGGTGTTCTTGATGGAGAGTGGCGTAGAGCAGAAAGTATGCCTGCAGGCATGGTCTTGGGATGCCGTTAAACTATACGAGCCGGTTATTACGAAGGATTCTGTGATTTCTTCAGATGTACCGATGGTGATTTATGGCGGCCTGACTGTCAGCGAAGGTGCTACGTTGACCATCAGGAATACGACGCTTTACTTCCATGATGGTTCGGGCATTGAGGTGGCTGGACGGCTGCTGACGGAGAATTGTGTCTTTCGCGGAGACCGATTAGACCGTATGTTCTCTTATCTGCCTTACGACAGAGTCTGCGGACAATGGGAGGGTATTCATTTCTTGGCATCATCAACCGGAAATGAACTGATCCAGACCGAAATCCGTAATCCTCAGAATGGTATCCTCTGCGACTCAGCCTCGATCGATTCAACCCAATATCGTTTGGTGATGCAGAAATGCATCGTTCATAATTGTCAGGGGATGGGTGTACAGGCCAACAGTTCTTATATCCGACTGGTTGATTGCCAATTGACGAATACATTGGGGCATTGTCTGTATCTGCTTGGCGGGAAGGCCGAGATCAGCTATTGCACGCTGGCCCAGTTCTATCCTTTCTCTGCCAATCGGGGTGCAGCTCTCTATTTCAGTAATCTTCCGACGGCAATGGATATTGTCTGTGACGGCACCATCGTGACGGGTTATGAAGAGGATGTGATTCAAGGCGTCAACACCAACGAAAGCATTCCTTTTAACTATTCCTTTGAAAACTGTCTTTTGCGTACCATCAACGAATCAGCCGATTCCGTCCATTTCCAAAAGATCATCTGGGAAACGCCTGAGGACTCCATACAAGGGAAAAAGCATTTCGTTAAGATCGATGAGGATAATCTGGATTATGATTTCCATCTCGATTCTTTGTCAACGGCGAAAGGGCTGGGCTGCTATCGTTAGAACTCCGAGAACGTCAGCGGCATCAGTTTTCTGATTCCATCGATAACATAGATACATTTGCGCCCATAGAGTAGAATACGGATAGGACCGCCTGCCCGTGTCTCAGACTCGATGATGACCTGACGGCAGGAGCCGCAAGGCCCCACAGGTTCATATTGCAATTCTCCGTCAGTACCTCTCGCAGCAATAGCCAGCATTTTCACAGGCACATTTGGATACTGGGCACCAGCAGCAAACAAAGCGGTACGCTCAGCGCAAAGCCCCGATGGATAGGCTGCATTTTCCTGATTGCAACCAATGATCTCCTGACCATTGGCAAGCAGCACGGCTGCACCGACATTGAAATGTGAATATGGGGCATAGCTTCGACTCGTGGCTTCTATGGCGAGCTCTACCAAATGGCGTTCTGCATCGCTCAGTTCGTCCATCTGACAAGACATAATCGTGGATTTCAGTTCAAGTTCTTCCATAAATTGCAATATTTTTCTGCAAATATACGAATAATTCGAGAGAAAACACTAATTTTGCACAAGAAATTCGAGAATATGAGGAAATTTTTCATAAGTATAGCTGTCGTTCTGTCGTTGGGGGCTCATGCACAGGCCCGATGGAATCAGGTTTATCAGCAATATATCGACCAGTATAAGGACATTGCTATCGAGCAGATGCAACGCCATCGTATTCCAGCTTCTATCACGCTGGCACAGGGCTTGTTCGAAAGTGGTGCAGGTCGTAGTGAACTGGCTGTTAAGGGCAATAATCATTTCGGCATCAAGTGTAATGGTTGGTCTGGGAGGAAAGTTTATCATGATGATGACGAACGGAATGAGTGCTTCCGTGCTTACAACTCGGCGTTCGAATCGTATGAAGATCATTCCAGATTCCTGACCGGAAGCAAGCGCTATAGTGCGTTGTTTAATCTGAAAATGACGGATTATAAGGGTTGGGCAAAGGGTCTGAAGGCGGCTGGCTATGCCACCAATCCGCAGTATGCCAACAAGCTGATTGAGATTATCCAACTGTACAAGCTCTATCAGTACGATACGCAGAAGAGCTACGACAAGTTCATGGTGGCGCACTCGAAAGATCAGCCCGTGGACGGACAGGCGCTGCACAACATTAAGATATTCAACAAGAACTACTACGTCATTGCGCGACGTGGCGACACCTTCAAGTCGCTGGCAGAGGAGATCGGCATCAGCTATAGAAAACTGGCGAAGTACAACGAGCGCGACAAGCGCGACCAACTCGAGGAAGGTGAGATCATCTGGTTGAAGAAGAAACAGAAGAAAGCCCCCAAAGATTACAAGGGGCGCCTGCATTACGTGCGTAGTGGCGAGTCGATGTACTCCATCGCACAGAAATACGGCATCCGCCTGAAGAACCTCTACAAGATGAACCGTATGAAGCCAGATCAACAGATCAGGGTAGGAGATGGTCTCCGACTGAGGTAATATGAAACAAGAATGCAGGTCGATGAAACCTGCATTCTTTCTGTTGATGAGCGGAATACGGGAATCGAACCCGCCTCCCAGGCTTGGGACAATAAATCACCTGATTTTCTGAGAGCCGATACCCGGACTCGAACCGGGGACCTACGCATTACGAATGCGTTGCTCTACCAACTGAGCCATATCGGCAACCTTCGTATTAACCAATTAAAAAAAAGTACACCCGCAGGGGCTCGAACCCTGGACACCCTGATTAAGAGTCAGGTGCTCTACCAACTGAGCTACGGGTGCATCATTTCAAAAAGAAAGGAGGTCTCTTTCCTCCTTTTGTACACCCGCAGGGGCTCGAACCCTGGACACCCTGATTAAGAGTCAGGTGCTCTACCAACTGAGCTACGGGTGCATCTTTTTCTTTTGCGGGTGCAAAGGTACACACTTTTTTTGAAACTACCAAACTTTTTCCTGAATTTCTTCAAAAAAGTTATTGACGAGTGGAGTGGAAGCCTTCCAGATTCTCATATCTGCGCTTCATCATGCGGTTATAGATGTTTCTGATCCATAACGGATGGGAAACGATAAAAGCCATTCCAAACACACAAATAAAGATATAGGTGTAGGTGAGACCAACCAGCAGATAGCCCACACCAGTGATGAGAATAGGTCCGAACAAAGCCGCCATCTCGATCACTATCTGCATGCCGTTCTCAAAGTTTCCTTTTGCAGTAACCTTCTGTTGCAGGGGAAGTGTCTGCTTGTTGTAGACTGCCAGCTGGAAGATGATGAAATGCAGGAATCCCGCTGTCAACAGCATATAAGCGAATAACATCAGCAATGTGAACTTACCTGTGAAGACTGCAGGCAACATGATCAGGAACGGGATAATCAGTACCATACTGTAGAACCAGAACTTGGCTTTCAGCAGGGCGATAATGTTCTCCTTGTGTGTCATCAGCAAGTCGATATAGTTGCCTTCCTGTCCCATGATCTTGATAAGAGCCGTCACACCATAGATGGCAAAACAATAGACACACCAGAAGTTCTGCATCAGTTCGTTGTCATACATCGGGGTGTAGGCCACCAGCAAGGAGAAAACGATAATCAGCGAGAGACTCATGATACAGCGCGAGCGCATGGTCTTATTCCTCAGGTTTGACTTCAGCTCAATCTTGATGTATTCACCCACCAGTCCGAACCTCTCCAGAAACCTGAACTGGGATACATGCTTCAACTCACGCTCCTTGCTCTTCGAGATTTCCTCATAGACATACTTAAACTGGAACGCACGGTTCATGTAGAAGAGGGCTAAGATGATGAGTATCAAGGCTGGTACGAAATACCAACCCGTACCGATGGCAGCGTATGTGTCAATCAGTCGCCCGATGGCGCTTGACTTGTGATTAATCAGAAGTGGCGTGTAGGGTATAGCGTAGAAAGCCAGCGCTGGAATAAACCAGAGCACACGGCGGTTGATCAGCGTGCGGAAAAACAGGTACACCTGACTATTGATCATGATCAGCAGCTCCGAGGCAATCAACTCTAATAGCACAGCCCAGAAACCTGCACCAGCTATCAGGATAATCATCGAGTAGGGGATGAACATCGCCAGCCACAGGAAATTATAACCGCTGACATGTGAAGACAACAGGAAACACTCGATAGCTGTATAGCGCGAGATGGGCTGCAGGATATAGGGCTTCACCATCATGCCTGGTGTGGTCTGGAAGATGAAGCGCAGCATGAAATCGATGAATAGGATGACAGGCATGAAAGAAAGCATCCTGCCTGCCTCGCCATCAGCCGTCATCGCTATGATACCCCCATATAATATAAGGTACGTGACAAACAGTCCGCCACCCATATAGATCAGCACCTTTGCCCATTTGTTCTGCTCGAAGGCCGGGCTGCGCTTGTAGCTCAGATTCGTGTTCTTCCTAAGAAGCCGGTACAACTGAAACTTATTCATTCCCTCATTCTTTCATTTTTTCATTCTCCTTCATCTCAGGTCGATCACCTCAGCATTGGGAAAATCTTTCGAATTGAATCGGAATTGACTGTCGGCAATAGTCTCCTTCTTCAGGTTCGTGATGTCGAAGATAATCCATTTGTTACCTTGCAGCAACTTCACCTGCGTCGGATGATACGACTTTTTGTCGACGGTAACAAACAACTCCTGAATCTTTTTGGCTTTCGACTCTGCCGTCAGATGTACGATAAAGTCCTTGCCCGACTTATTGAGGGTTGATGCGTAGCCGTTCTTATAGAGGTTGATGAAATTATAGGGATTGATGGCCTGCAACTGTGCCTCTGTAGGCGTACTGATGTTCACCTCGTCGTTATTCTTCATATAGGTCCATTGGGTCTTGCCGTCAAACCAGATGGTAGCCACTGTCGTGGTGGCATGAAACTTCTTACCCTTGATAAGAATGGTGCCGCTGGTGTGCCCATGACTGCCGGTCATCTTGAAGTTGGCCTTCACGCCCTCCTTTACGGTTATCGTCTGTGCAGCCTTGTCGAGTACACTCTTGGCTGTCTGGGCTGTAGCTGTGAATAGTGAAAAGTGAAGAGTGAATAGTACAGTCACCATCACTTTGAAAGCTGTCATTTTCATCTTAAACTATTTAATAGGTTATTCAAACTCATTTCGTCCTGAATCATCACCTCACGCGGCTTCGAGCCCATAGCTGCACCTACCACGCCGGCCTTCTCCAACTGGTCCATCAGTCTGCCGGCACGGTTATAGCCGATGGCAAACTTACGCTGTATCAGAGAGGTCGAACCACTCTGGTTCATCACGATCAGTCGGGCTGCATCCTCGAATAGCGGATCCAGATGCTGCATATCCACATCTGCACCACCGCCATCACCTAGGTCGGCATCTGGCGTGTCAGGCTCGGGCAGCTCAAACGGAGCGCCATAGCTCTGCTGGTCTGCGATGAATTCGTTGATTCGCTCCACCTCAGGCGTATCTACGAAGGCACATTGCACACGGACAGGTTCTGCGCCTCCGACCAAAGCCAGCAGGTCGCCTCGTCCGATCAGCTGCTGGGCGCCTGTACGGTCGAGAATGGTCTTCGAGTCAATTCCTGCCGAGACCTTGAAGGCGATACGGGCAGGGAAGTTGGCCTTGATGTTACCCGTGATAATCGTCGTGGTAGGACGCTGGGTAGCTATCACCATGTGGATACCCACCGCACGTGCCAACTGGGCGATACGAGCGATAGGCAACTCAATCTCCTTACCAGCTGTCATGATCAGATCGCCGAACTCATCGATGATGACCACGATATAGGGCATGAATCCGTGTCCGCCGCGTGGTGGAATCCTGCGTTCGATGAATTTCTTGTTATACTCCTTGATATTACGTGCGCCTACCTCTTTCAACAGATCGTAGCGGGTGTCCATCAGTTTGCAGAGCGAGTTCAGCGTACGAACCACCTTGGTGACGTCGGTGATGATGGGATCGGCGTCCTCGTCGGGCACCTTTGCCAGGAAGTGGTTGATCAGCGGATTGTAGATGGAGAACTCCACCTTCTTCGGGTCTACAAGCACAATCTTCATCTCTGCGGGATGCTTCTTGTACAGCAACGAGGTGACGATGGCGTTCAGACCGACTGATTTTCCCTGACCTGTAGCACCAGCCACAAGCAGGTGGGGAGCCTTTGCCAAGTCGAACATGAACACCTCGTTGGTGATGGTCTTACCCAGCGCACAGGGCAGCTCCATCGTAGATTCCTGGAATTTCCTCGAGTTCAGGATAGATTCCATCGACACAATCGAAGGCTTGGCGTTCGGCACCTCAATACCGATAGTGCCCTTGCCTGGTATAGGTGCGATGATTCGGATGCCTAAGGCTGAGAGGCTCAGGGCGATATCGTCTTCCAGCGAACGGATCTTTGAGATACGGACACCAGGTGCCAGCGTGATCTCGTAGAGTGTGATGGTCGGTCCTACGGTAGCCTTGATACTGCTGATCTCGACGCCAAACGTACGGAGCACCTCCACGATACGGTTCTTGTTGGCCGTCTGCTCGGTCATGTCGATATAGGGCTTGCCGTCGTTATCGTATTTCTTCAGCAGGTCGAGCGTCGGATAGTGATAATTCTCCAGATCACGCTTCGGATCGTAGGGCTCCAGGTCATCAAGTGCCGGGGCAACGGTCTTGGTATCAGCCGTTTCCTCAGTCTTGGCCAACTCCACTTCCATTTCCATCTCCGTGCCGTCGGCGACCTTTTCCTTGGGCGCAGTCTTTACCTTGGGTGTATCTTTCTCCTCAAGGCGATAACCCTCATCCACGATGACGGCCTTACCGTCATCCTTGAACTCTACCACCTGCTCGGCTGGATCGTCGAACACCTCAGGGTCGCCTCCCACGTTCATCTGCTCCTCATACGACTCCACCTTCTCATTAGGATCGTTGTTAGTAACCTTGAACTTCACCTTGTCGATAAACCTCGTGGGGTTGAGCAACTTACGGATGATGATGATGGTCTCGGCACTCAGATAAGTCAGGAAGGCTATGGCCGTGATGGCCAATATGGCTGTCAGGCCAGGGGCACCCACAAGATTCTCGATGTATTGGCATACGTTCAGACCGTGATCGCCGCCAGGACAGAAACAGGCATCTTCAAAGAATGGTGACAGGAACTTCGCGAGCGTAACCGAAGCCCAGATCATCAGAATCATCAACGACATAAACCACTTCAGCAGGTTCACACGATAGGCTTTCACCATGTGGATGCCCAGCAGCATGATGAACACTGGAATCAGAAAGGCCGGCAGTCCGAAGCAGCGCTTGATGAAATACCACGCCACATAAGCACCCACACTACCACAGGTATTGCTGAATTCATGGTGCTCGTTCAGCATTTCTCCCTCGCGCGGGTCTTCAATCAGACTCTGGTCGGCAGAGCCTGTCGAGAAATAGGATACGAACGCCAGGATGAAATAGAACGCGACGATAATCAGAACAATGCCGATCACGAAGTTCAGTTTCTCATTCTGGAATATATTTTTTATACCTATTATAGAGGTAAAGCTTGAATCTCTTTTTTCGCTTTTTGCTTTCTTTTTCTTAGCCATATTGATGTCGTTTGCATAATTTTGATGCAAAAGTAGCTTAAAAAATTCAGATTTCATCATAAATCGCAGTTTTTTTTGTAATTTTGCACACAGAAATGAAAAAGTTAATATATAATAAGTTAAAAAAGGAGGCTTTGAACGACTTACCAAAGGTAACTTACCCCGGTAAGATCGTGGTTGTAGTTTCCAAGGAAGAGGCAGGGCGATGTGTCGATTATCTGCTTACACAGGATGTGTTGGGATTCGACACCGAGACTCGCCCGGCCTTCTCGAAAGGAACGCATTACAAGTGCTCCCTGCTGCAGGTGGCCACCCACGACTGCTGCTTCCTTTTCCGTCTGAACCATACGGGACTGACCCCCGATATCATCCGTCTGCTCGAAACCACTTCCATCAAGAAGGTCGGACTCGCTTGGCGAAACGATATCCTCTCGCTGAAAGAGCTGGGAACGTTCGAACCTGCTGGTTTCATCGACCTGCAGGACATGGTGAAGGCCATAGGCATCGAAGACCAGAGTCTGGTGAAGATCTATGCGAACCTGTTCCATGAGCGCATCAGCAAGACCGAGCGCCTATCCAACTGGGAGCGCGACGTGCTGAAGTCAAGTCAGAAGAACTATGCCGCCATCGACGCCTGGGCTTGTGTGGTCATTTACGACGAGCTGGTCCGTCTGAGCGAGACGGGCGATTATCAGCTCGAGATTGTTCCAGAAGAAACGAAACCTTCTAATCATGAAGAAGATATATCTTAAACGAGGCAAGGAAGAGAGTCTGCTGCGCTTCCACCCATGGGTGTTCTCAGGGGCTATCCAGCAGATGGACAAGAACTTAGAGGAGGGCGAGACCGTCCGAGTACTCAACAGTCAGGGCGATTTCATCGCAGTTGGTCATTATCAGGCAGGTTCCATCGCTGTGCGCGTGCTGTCCTTCCACGATGTGCCCATCGATGCCGATTTCTGGGCCTCGCGACTCACATCGGCATTAAAGATGCGCCAATCCATCGGTATTGCCGACAATCCCGACAACAACACCTACCGACTCGTTCATGGTGAGGGCGACCTGCTGCCGGGGCTCATCATCGATGTCTATGGCAAGACGGCGGTCATGCAGGCTCACAGCATCGGCATGCACCTCTGTCGCAAGGAGATTGCTGAGCAACTCGTCCGAGTGATGGGCACCCGCCTGGAGAATGTCTATTATAAGAGCGAGACGACCTTACCCTTCATGGACGATATGGAGAATGGCTTCATCTACGGTGGAAGCGACGATAATATAGCCCTCGAGAACGGGCTGAAGTTCTATGTCGACTGGCTGCGCGGTCAGAAGACTGGCTTCTTCGTCGACCAGCGCGAGAACCGTTCGCTGCTTGAGCGTTTTGCCCGTGGCAAGCGTGTGCTCAATATGTTCTGCTATACCGGCGGCTTCTCATTCTATGCCATGCGCGGAGGGGCTCAGCTGGTGCACTCTGTCGACAGTAGTGCCAAGGCCATCGAACTCACCAACCGCAACGTAGAGCTCAACTTCCCTGGCGACAAGCGTCATCAGGCTTTCTGCGAGGATGCCTTCAAGTTCCTTGAGCAGGCTGGCGACCAGTATGACCTGATTATTCTCGATCCGCCTGCCTTTGCCAAGCACCGTGGGGCACTCCATAATGCGCTCAAAGGCTATACCCGCCTGAACAACAAGGCGTTCCAGAAGATACAGCCTGGTGGGATTCTCTTCACCTTCAGTTGTTCGCAGGTCGTCACGAAGGATCATTTCCGCAATGCCGTCTTTACTGCTGCCGCCCTGGCAGGTCGTAAGGTCCGCATCCTCCACCAGTTGCATCAGCCTGCCGACCACCCCATCAACATCTATCATCCCGAGGGCGAATATCTCAAGGGGCTTGTGCTTTATGTGGAGTGAAAAGTGAAAGGTGAAAAGTGAAAAGTAAAGTTGCCGATTTCATCGCGAAGCACCAGCTTCTGTCGCGCGACGGGCTCCATATCGTAGCCCTTAGCGGTGGGGCAGATAGTGTGGCATTATTGCTCATTTTGAAGCAACTGGGCTATCGTATAGAGGCAGCACATTGTAACTTTCATTTACGTGGTGAAGAGAGCCAGCGCGATGAGGAATTCGTGAAATCTCTCTGCAAGGATCAGAACGTCCCGTTACACTTAATTCATTTTGACACAGCCGAATATGCTGCTTTACATCAAGTAAGTATTGAAATGGCTGCGCGCGATTTCCGTTACGGCTATTTTCGTCAGTTGTGTCAGGATATCGGAGCGTCAGCCGTCTGCGTGGCGCATCATCGCGACGATGCCGTCGAGACGTTGCTGATGAACCTCATCCGGGGGGCTGGCATCCACGGACTGACGGGCATCCGTCCCCGAAACGGTCAGGTGGTTCGTCCTTTGCTCTGTCTGAGTCGCCAGGAGATTGAGGATTATCTCCGTCATATCGGGCAGCACTATGTCGTTGATTCTACAAACCTCGTCGATGATGTCGTACGTAATAAGATTCGCCTGCGCGTACTGCCTCTATTACGCGAAATCAACCCGAATGTAGCCGAAAATATCGATAAAACCGCAAATTATCTGCAGCAGGCAGAGAAAATATTTAACACATCGCTTCGGTCTCAGCTCGACTCCTTGGTAGAACGTCGCGAAGGAAGCGATGCGCAGGCAGTATCTGTCAAGAGCCTACAAGAGCAGCCGTCGCCCGAGGCGTTCCTCCATGAATGGATGTCGCCTTACGGCTTCAATTCGGCGCAGACCGAACAGATTTTTGCCCATCTCAACGGAGAATCGGGTAGGGAGTTCACCTCCGCTTCCCACACGTTGCTCATCGACCGCAGCCAGCTCATCCTGGAGCCTCTGAAGGCACCGATGAAAACGATGAAAATACCCGAGGAAGGGCACTACCGCTATACCGAAGATATGCGCTTTTCGTTCGAACATTCTGATACTATATCCATCTCAAACTCAGCGTTATGTGCAACGATTGATTTAGCAAACATTCAATACCCATTGACCATCCGTCCGGTACAGACAGGCGACCGCTTCTGTCCTTTCGGCATGGAAGGGCATCGTCTGGTCAGCGATTTCCTCACCGATCAGAAGCTTTCTCTGTTGGAAAAGCGACGCCAATTGGTCGTTACCGATGCCAAAGGCGACATCTTATGGCTTGTAGGCCTCAGAACCGACAATCGCTATAGGGTCAAGAATACGACATCCTCGATTTTACGCATAACGGTTGCAAAGACTCTTTAATAAATGTTAAAGAGTGTACCACTTATCATTTTTTTACTTATATTTGCACACGATAACCCTTTGCAAAAATTCTAACAACAAGATAATTAGGCAATCGATTTTTCTCAGTATATACCATATAAGGAGGCTGGAGCGAAGCAGCCGGATTTGCTGGGCGTCCGCAATGTCGTCATTTGAACTTACACCGGCATACACATAGTCTGTGAAAGGGCAGAGGCCCGTTTCCGAGCGAGTCAGACTATGGGAAATAGGTTATCTCGCTAAAAGGTAAGGGGAAACTGTTCTGGTTTCCCCTTTCCTCTTTATATAAGCTCGTTTGTTCTTTTTTAAGCTGATGGTTCTGTCTTCTTGATAAATTGAATGCCCATCATCGTCAGGTCGTCGCTCTGCTCGGCATCGCCCACGAACTGGTGAACGGCCTCGGTCATCTGTTCGATGAGTTCTCGCGGCTCTATTCGCTGCTGTGCGAGGGCCTTATTGGCTACCTCGTTGATACGGTCCATCTGGAACTGCTCATTATTGATGTTCATGGCCTCGGTCAGTCCGTCGGTGAAGAGCAGGATAGTGGTGCCTGAGTAGATTTGTGCCTCCTGCAGCGTGTATTCCCATTCGGTGTTGAAGCCTACGGGTATGTTAGCGTCGCAGGGCAGTTCGCCGACACCATCCCCGATGAGCAGCGGCGCGTCAGCAGATATAGGCAATGATACAGCAGATGGCCGCTACGGGGAAGAGCCCTAAGCGCTTCCATGCGGCCACGATGCCAGCCACGAGGGCCAGTATGCCCGGGAGCGGTGAAGTCGTCGTCAGAATCATGTCGGGGAACGTCATCACAGCCAGCGTCACGTAAGGCACATAATAGAGGAAACTGCGCACGAAGCGGTTCTGTATCTGCCCTTTGATGAAGAACATCGGCGTCACACGGATCAGGTTCGTCACGATGACGGCCAGCAGGATATAGATGATGATGCTATGATTTTCCATCCGATTCTACTTTGATAGGTTTAAGCCAGGCCGCAACGGCGGAAATGAGGATCGTGAGCACCACCGTGCGCATACCGCTGCTCAGCTGGCTCACAACGGGCAGCACGGCAAACAGGCCGCTCAGCACGAAGCTCGCTATCACAGCGTAGAGCACATGATGGTCGTTACGGGCCTGAGGGATGATGATGGCCAGGAACATGCCGTAGAGCGACATGCTCAGGGCGGTGACCATCGACTGGGGCAGCAGACCGCCAGCCATGATGCCCATCGCACATCCCGACGCCCAGAACAGGGTGGAAATCAGCGCGGCAGAGTAGGTGTAGGCCGGCGGCGTATAGCCAGGATGGGCCACGGAGACGCCAAACACCTCGTCGGTAATGCAGAAAGCCATCATCAGCCGGTGGAACCACGAAGTGCCAGGAGCAATCTTCTGCGAGAGGGCCGCACTCATCAGCATGTAGCGCAGGTTGACCACCAGGCACATGACCACCACCTCGGCATAGGCCGCCTCAATCGCCACCAGCGTGTAAGTGCCGTATTCACCTGCAGAAGCCCTTGTGAAGAAGCTGCTCAGGAATCCCAGCGGAGCCGTCAGCCCCGCCTGGACGGCGATGATGCCCAGCGAGAAGGCCACGGCAAAGTAGCCCATCGCGATGGGAAAACCTACGCGCAGTCCGTCGATGATATCCTTTCGTAATGTCGTCTTAGTCATATTCAGTAACGATCAGCAGATCTGATTTGGGGTGCAAAGGTAATCATAATTTTCCAATCAGCAAAGCAAACCCAACTTTTTTCTTTTCCCCACAAAAAACAGAGTAGGGGGCCAGCCCCGCCCCATGCGAAGCCAGCCCCCCTCTCTCTCAAAGCGCAGCCCCCGGGTCATGTCCCAAAGCGCAGCCCCCGAGTCTGGCTCCAAAGCGCAGCCCCCGGGTCTGGCGCCAAAGTACAGTCGCCTGCGACTTTACTTTGGGGCCTGACCCCAGTGAGCAGGGCCTGACCCCAGCAAGCAGTTTAAGGCTCATTCGTCGGCCCGTCACCCGAGTCATTCGAGCCACTTGAAGCACCGCCGCTGGTCGACTCACCCTTGGCAGCAGCAATCTCAGCCTTGGTCTTGTCAGTCCAGCTGAACTTCACGTCCTTCTTCAGCTCCTCACGGGTGAAGTCGCCCGTCGACTGAGCCAGCAGCTTGATCACCTTCACGGCAGGACCCGTCTTCGCGCCCTCTGCCAGCGTTCCCATCGTGGCCTGAGCCACCTTGTCCTGCTCAGCGTCGTAGAGCGTCTCCAGTCCGTTAGCCTCAACGGTAGCCTTGAAGATAGCCAGGTTGCCCACCTTCACGGTGTTGCCGCTGAGCACCATCTCGCGCACACACTTCACGAAGTCAGTCAGCACACCGACGATCAGCCCCTCTGAGAAAGCCGTGTTGTGATGAGCCATGTGCTCGGCCATCTCATGGATGCCCATGGTCTCCTTGTAACTCACGCGGGCATACAGCTTACCCGCCTGCTCGGTCTCCGAACTCTCGGTCACCTTTGAAAGATACAGTTCAATCATAATTGTAACTTTTTTAATGGTATTAAATTATTAAGGCCAAACTACATCGGGTGGCCTCCTTCCCGCCTTGGTGCAACTATCGTGCAAGGTGAGCGAAAAGTGAGTTTACTCAGGCTTTTCCGAACCGCAGCCGATAGTCGCAATGAATTTCCTAATTCATTGCAAAGGTACAAAATAATTTCCATATATCCAAACTTTTAGGCAAATATTTTAAAGTTTTTCTTGAAATATTCAATAACCCCTCCTTATCGCTCAATAAGGCAGGGTTATTGCGCAATAAGGGTGGGTTATTGACGGCTTGAAGTAGGAAATGAGGAAAGTAGGAAAGTAGACATGAAGGTATTTCAGAAGCCATAAAACGGACATTATAAGTATAAGTTTTATATATTTATTATATTAATAATAATAAGAAGAATATAATACTATAATACTATTATTAATAATCTAAAAATATCATATTAGAAAGTATTAATGTCTACTTTCCTACTTTCCTACTTATCTACTTTCTCAGCGATTTGGTGGTTCTGTGACGGAAGTTATAATACAGTGGATTTAGTGAGAAAATAATCGAGGAAACATTTTGCTTTCTCGATTATTTTTGTAACTTTGTAGGCAGATAGAGAGGTGGTTTTGACCACATAAATAACCCTAATTATTCACCATTTAAAACATCTGAAAATTATGAACAAGACGGTAAAGACGATCCTTCAAGTGATCAGTTACATCATCACCCTCATCCTCGGCGCAGCAGGGGGCACGATGGTGTAAAAAGGTAAAAAGGTAAAAAAGTAAAAGACTTACGAACGCCATGG
>ONKL01000028.1 GCA_900318395.1 uncultured Prevotella sp. | reverse complement strand
GTCAATGGCTGACATTTCAGGGTGTCTAACACCCCTTGTCAACGGGTGAGGGGTATTCCATTTCCTGTCAATGGCTGACATTTCAGGGTGTCTAACACCACAAACAGGCTAATCTGTTGACTGTCAGAAGTCAGCCACGGTCTGCGTACTCAGAAAATTGCTTCCGCTCTCCCGCCACCCGACATCTGATGCCTTGCGGCAACCGTCCATGATGGTTGACTGATGCGTCTGTATTCTCATTCCGCTTTCCAATTTGTCGGACCAGCCGCCCGACGGCGATAGCTTAACGTCCGCATGGGCCTGACAATGCCCTATATGTTGAGTTATAAAATTCCGTTCATAACCTCTCTGAGGTATTTGGCGGGGAAAGGCAGTACCGTATAGGTCTTAGCCCTGACAAACCCTACCTGCATCAATTCCAGTAGTTTCGTAATTACAGCCTCAGAAGGCTTCTCTCCGTCTGCTCTCAGGATATGCCGGACTACCGGGGATGTCGTGATGGACTGGTTCGGCGTATCATACTGGCCTACCATATAGCAGACTACGGGGGAAGGGGGATTTTCCTGTCCCTCCTCCTCGTCATATTCCAAGGAATCCCATAAATGGATATGCTGGTACACATCGGTGCCGAGTCTCTGACTGTCCTCCTTGCGCCGCCCGACCTTCAAGACTACATCTGTAGCATTGGCTATGGCCTCCTTTGCCTTGGTGCATATGGTCACTCTGTCCTTATCATCCTTCTTTGATCTGTATAACAGCGGAAGGAGCTCGCTTTTGAGAATCCTATCCCTGCCTATTAGGACAGAGCACAGATTATAGTACACCTCTACATTCCCTGGGTTCTGGTCATACTGAAGACACTCAATGGCTGTCAAAACGGCGTCTGCATCAAGATGGACGTCCTTCTTCTCGTCCATGAAGCTTTTCTCCATTACCTCGATATTACTCATACCACGTATGTTCGTGCGCCTAATAATATAGGCTTGATCCGTATTGTCACCTTCAAAAAAGACCAGCTCGACCATCCTGTCGAAGTATTTTCCATCATTGGCAGTATTCTCCCTGAAGAAACACATGATAATGTCGTGCTGGCGCGAATTTTCCCATTCCGGGAATTTCACGTTAGCCATCCTGAAACTCTCGGTACAGAATGTGCCGTCCGGCTGTATGGTCATACCTACGAAAAGTACAGGCCTGATACCCTTTTTCCTTTCCTGCTCTGTGCCGCAAGGCTTGGCAGAAAAGAAAGTCACGGGCTTATCAAAACCGTAAGATCTCCAGTCTACTAGCCTGATCTTGCCTTCATGGACATCTGCTTTTATTACCAGTTCCTTCATGACGGTACTTACTTTCTCCTTGAAGGACTTTATGTATTCCCCTTTTGCATTCCTGGAAGACACGGGCGCAGTTATGTGCTGGCACACTATATTGTCTGCCGGCAAATAGGGATCCTTCAAGTCCTTGTGGATATCATAGAATTTCTCATTTCTGACAATCTCTATATTCATTCTGTATAAGTCCTTCTCTCCGGTCTTGAAGGGAATGCCCAGCCTGTCGCATTCGGAGGAGATGTATTCACGGTAAGCGCAAACACTTTCCTCTATCCATGAAGACACATTAGTCTTTGGTTTGTCTTCGAAAAGATTTTCTTCCTGTCTGAACACATTGTCGACAAGGCATATGCCGTTTTCTTTCAGAATGTCCGAAACAGACTCTTTTCCAAGGGGTAGGAGGCTAGTACTAGCCTCTTTGGCCATCAACCTCGTAAAACAGATGTTAAAGTAAGGGGTAAGCCGTGACTTTATTACTCTGAAAAATCTGGCCGTGCATGCCATCCTGGACTTTTCCCAATATGCTAATGTGGTTCCATCGTAGGCACGGCTGCCATGAGTGCCGTCTATTCCCTGACGGTAATAAACCGATTCCTCGGGATCCCCTTTCAGAGCCTTTCGTACAGACAGGCTAGTACGGTCGAGGACAACCCTCTCTACAGGTTTTCCTCCTTCCGGTTTCTCCTTTACGAAAGTCACAAGCGCCGGGAACATAACCATATCCCTTTCCAGTGTCAGGTCTATGAGTTCTATTCTCTCTGAGACATCCTCATTCCAGCTGCTGTTGAAATAGTAACACCGTCCAGTGATGTTCTTATACTCATCTTCTGGGAAAGCACTATTGAGCGTCGAGTTTATCAGTAGCTGAACAAGTGCCCTCAGACGGTAGCCGAACATTTTCCTCATTTCATCCAGCGACCTGAAGGATCTCATCTGTATGTGTCTGACGAAACACTTTCCCTTTGTATCTTTAATACCCTTGTTTAATGAATACTGAAGGGCGGACTCATCCGTTTGCCCTTTCCTCGTCATCACAAAGCATTGACGGCCGGAATAATATACTGTTGACAAAATATGTACCGAAGCATCCTCTGTGTTGAGGATGTTCCTGTCGCTATGAGTGTCAAGTCTGACTTGATAAACGTCAAAATCAGCGTCAATCTTACCAAAGTCCCAGTCCTCTACTTTGACCTGGTTCAATTGTATTTCTGTATTCCTTGTATTCATAATGCCAGCATTATCCTTTTTATTTCACTGTTAGCCTTTCCGCTGTCATCGATCATCCATGGGATAACAATCAGCTTTCCGTCATAGAACACCATAGACCTCTCCTTGACATCCTTGCCGCCGCGCTTCAGGATGTTCATGACGTACATCCTGCTGCCGCCAATCCCCTCAAGTTTGGAAAGGATCCTCTGATGTTCTTCCTTGGCATCCTTCATAGTGGTCACATTGTAGTGCTTGAAGTCGATATATTCGCCGGGTCGCTCCTCTATCTCGAAGTCTGCTTTCTCGAATTTCTCGGGATCGGTAATCTTCTTTGCATGCAATCCCGTCTCACAGTTCAGGATAATAGAACCGGCCACTTCGCCCAAGGCACCTTTGTATATCTCCGTATAGAGGAATGGTGACATGATATAGGCATTAGGCTCGAAATGGTCTGCATAGCCAAGACTGAGCCACTTCTCATGCAGACCCGGATATTTGAATATCCTGGCCAGTCCTGCATTCTCCTCGCTCATCATCATAACCTCCCTGTTATATGGCTTGTGTTTCCTGTCGGCTTTCCTGAAGCTTTCTTCATCCCTGAACCATACTCTCTGGTAATTGTAGTAACTGTTGTTTACGGAGAACAGATAACTGTTGACAGGCTGACCGCCTTTACTGATGTAATGACTGTTTATGAAAGAGTGGCGGTTATGATCATCCTCCGTAGCCGTCGGATAGCGCAGAACCATGTCGCGCATTTCCTCCCACCATTCCATGACCGGCACGTCCCAGAAACCAACGCGCTGGGCTGCAAAGCGCCGCCCGTTGACCTGGTTGGCTGTAAGGTCGGAGATTTCGGCGGCCTTATTCAGGATTCGCATCTCGTCCTCCTCCAGATAGTATGTCCCCGCTTCGTCGAATGCGCCGGTAATTGCCTTCATCTCCGGTGACATGAAACGACGGTCAAGGGTCTCCCTGTCGAGGTTATAGAACACGGAACTGTCAATATAGATATTTATCTCCCTGCATCGCTGGTTGGAACGTCCAATGCGGCCTACCGCCTGAATGACATGCCTGGTTCTCTCAGACCTGATGCTCTGGCACTCCCGGAGATCGTTCTTGCTCTGATAGCTTTCTCCGAGATGATTGAAGGCCTTCTTGATGACAGAATACTTGGTCTCAGGCATAATCTCTCCGTTTGCACTGAGTTCCTCTGCCTGGAAAATGCTCATGATAACATCCTTTTCCTCAATCCTTTCGGAACCGAAATTGGTTACCAGGTTCGTAATGTCGCCGAGATAGATGCCGTCGATATCCTTTTCCAGATAAGCCGTCTCATCAGCTCTACCTCTTGGCACTAGCCTTTCAAGGACATTCAGGTACTTCCGTGGCGCAGGGTATTGCAAATTCTGCCCGACACCTACAGAGGCATAAGCGGAGATGATGATCAGCCGCTCAGGATCCTTCGGATTGCCCAAGGCATCTTTATCGCTCAGGCGATATCTTATCCTGCTCATGTCAGCGTCAAAACACTTGCTGTACACATAATCTACGCCAATCGCGTCAGCACCCTGCAGCCCAAGTTCATAGTTGACGGCCTTCACTAGCCTGTCTATAACCCATTTGTCGAAGGTGTGAAGTCCTGTAGGGCTGTCCCCCAGGCTAGTACCGTCTGCCATCTTGCTGCCGAGGTAAAGAAGCGACTGCATATGCAGCCTCTTGCCGAAATCATACATAACCTTGAACAGATTATAGTATTTCAGGGTACAGTAGTTCCTGGCATCTTCCTTCACATGAAGGAGGGATGACTTTATCCTGTCCTCGATCTTGATGGCTGTCCTCTCACTGTATTCCGCGAGGGCAGGGCAAGGACCTCCTTCCGGCTTTCTGTATAGGTTCTCGTCATTCGCTGCTACCTTGTCATTAACCATAACATGGGTATTCACAGCCACTTTCCCTGTGCGGTATGGCTCGTACCTCTTTTCAAGGAAAGCCGTGACTTCTTCCTGCAGTTCCGGGTAGGTATCGACGACATCATGATAGTCATCGAGGTTTTCCTTCAACCAGCGGAGGTTATAGTTTCCCGTAACGGAAGGAATGGAGGCCGTTGCCGACATTCCCATCACAAGGGCGTTTTTACAAATCTTGGCCATAATGCTTTCAGCCGTGGATGAAACGTTGACCATATAGACAATGGTGTTGTCATCATGGTGTATGGCATCATCCATGCTGTAATAGGCGAATCCATTGATGTAATAGCTGTACTTCTGCCTGATTTCGTCTTCATCTCCACTGTTCTTCAGCGTCGAGGAGTCTGCCATCGTCAGAAGCAGCTTCGTCTGCGGATTAGGAACCATCTCGTCACGGCTGATACCGTACTTATAGAGATATGTACGGAAAGCATCCTCAAAGGTTATTTCCTCTTCGTCACTATCCATGGAGCCTCTTGAACTATTGTTCACATACGCTGTGGATATCCGCATGACGTATCGGGAGAAATATTTCAGGAAACCAGTAACCCAGTTGATGACGCTTTCAAGATAGAAGTCATTAGGAAGGCGTTCCTCGCTGCTGCAGAGAATGATATCCACACTGCCGCCTGAAGTCTCGCGGGCCATAACCTGTACATTCCTGGTCGCACGGCCAATGGTGCTTGTAGTACTGTCCCTGAATATAAAGGCATGGCTATCATCACGGAGTTCACCGGAAGTCTTGAAACTCCTGTCAAGCAGATACGAGAGCCGACGGGATTCGGCCCTCTTTAATACCTGCTCCATGCTGAAATGTTTGTCCTCAAGGTTTAGCTGTCTGTCAATCTCCGCGAAGTACTCTGCAGACCAGGGATTCTTGACTCCGGAGTATATGTTTGCGAACAGCTGCAAGAAATCGACTCGGTTCTCTGCCTGCTCTTCTGCCAGACTATCCTTGATGGTCATCTTCGTACTGTCAAACTCATCAATGAACACTATTTTCTTTTCAAGGAACTTCTTACTCAGGAAGGCATATGAAGGCTTTTCATATACTCTTCCATCGAGGAGCTTCTTGAATGACATCAGCAGGATCTTCCTTCTCTTTATCAAAAGATCGGGAAACAATTCAAAAATCCATGTATAATCTTCCGTGTCGGCTATTTCTGTGAGGGTCATACGTTTTTTCTTCGGCAATTCCATCTTGGCTTTGTAGGCTAGTATGATTGCCTTGCGAAGCCCGAAGTAGAACTTATTGGCACGCTTCACGATGTCAGCATAGAGATCTGCGTCCTTCTCTATGATCTCTGAACTGGCCAACTGGGCAGCCTTCTTTCCAAGCTTGTCAAACACGTCAAGATCACGGATGTAGTCCGGAACCCTGTCATCGGCACCACTTAGCAGGCGGATGTTCCCCTTGATGATCTCCGTCATGGAGTCAAGGTAAAGCACCTCCTCATTATACTTGTCAAGGCGGTCAAGACTCTCGTATGCCTTTTCAAGACCGCGGAGGACTTCTCTGCCGTCCTGTTGATCTTTCTGACGGCCGTTCTGAAGGTTCTTTTTCAGTGGTGTCACAACAATAATCTGACGGAACTTAGACTTATCACGACCTTTTGCCAAACTCCAGTCCTCGGCATACTTGGCAATACACTCGAAAGTCGAATAGGTCTTTCCTATCGACGTTGGAAGCTCGATGATACCCAGTCCATTATCATGGGTATCGATAAAATCACGGAACACTTTTGATATCATATATAGAGTTTATAAGATTTTAAATATTCATTTTCTGGGTGCAAACAGCTTTCTGGCACCAATCGTGGATTGGTCGTCCTTCTTTATCCCAAGCCTGTATCTGGCCATTTCCTCATTCTCCAGCTCACAGAACCTGTCGTAATGCTGACGCATGGCCTCCATGTCATATTGCTTTGTCTCTTCTGTACCAGATTTCAGATGCCGGAGGTTGAAGGCTGCAAGCAGGTCTCTCTGGTGGGTGTCACCGTTGGATAGCGTTATGACGCGTTCGTAACCATGATCCGTAAAACTGCCGTCAGTAAAGTCAAACTGGCTAGCAGCATTATGAGTATTTACTATTTTCATATTGCCACCCAGGGATTTGACTTTGTTTTCCAGAATGGTGACAAACATCGCAGGAGCATGATCCCCAATAGACTTACCATAACGCTTCTTTGATTTGTACTTGCCCGTCTTCTCATCTGTCTTGGTCTCTTTTTTTTTTACAGCCCAGCCTTTATAAGGGTTATCCTCAACAATGAAAGTATCTCCCTGTTTCAAGAGGGCATTGGCACGGCTGATGTGTGATGCCTTGCGGACTGCGGCCTGCCGTCGTTTCAACTCTGCCAATTCGTTCAGGAGTTCTGAATAACGTTTCATGTCTTTCCTCTTTTTCCACACAAGGCGGACACCTCGCTTTATGGTGCCGTCTTCGTTGAAGTTCTGCGGGTTATTGGCACGGCGGCTGCGGTCTATCTTTCGCGCGAGCTTGTTTATCTCCTTCTGATAGCTGTCACATTCTGCGGCCAGCTTGTCTATGGAAACGATGTTCTCGCCTGCGACGGCAATAGTAGTCGGGCCGATGTCTATACCGACAGTCCCTTTGCCAAGTTGACGGCCCTTCTGCGGCTTTTCACCCTCTATAGTCAACTGGAGATAATATTTGTACTGTCCTCTCACCAAACGACGCAGGACTTTTACAACTTTAATGGATTCCATGCCACCATGTAAGGCGCTCATCTCATATTCGGCATGCTTCAAGTTATAGACTATCGGCAGCGAAATAAATTTGGCATTCTTTCCGGTCTTTCCGTTAATCTTGATGTCAAGTGTCATGGTATCAAGATGAATGTTCATACCACTGGAATACTTCTTGCCTCTCGTCACCTTTACCCTGGTGGCGAACGAGTTCAGTTCTCCATATTTCTTAAATGAAACCCTCCTTGTTTCTGGGTCGTTAATCATCCTATCCCAAGCTGCCCATAACTGATTGCCTAACATTCCTAGAATTAGGGAATTTATGCCAAGATCAATATACGTGGTGTCAGCACCTATATTGCAACTGGCTATTTTTTCAAGGAAACCGGGAATGCCGCGGGAACTGAAGGTGATATCCAGCGGCTCGCCTGCTTTGTCACATATGCCAGAAATATGAAAAGGATGATTCCCGAAAAAATATTCCTTGATATTCTTGATGGCTTTCAGGGCCTTGTCATTCCCCTTTTTGGTAAGCATCTTTTCATGTTCCTTTGAGAAACCATACTTGCGGTATTCGTTCATCTGGGTCAGATAGGTGTACTGTCTGACCAGCTTGCCCTGCGCATAGTTATAGATACGGCGAAGATGCTCATATCTTTTGTCAAGGATATCAGCCTGCCATTTCTCCACTTTTAGCGGGAACTCTATAACAAATACTTCCTGCGCCATACATTTCCATAATTTTGTCCGACTAAACCGCAGAGACAAACAGCCCGTGTGTCTCTGCGTACTTTTGGAACAACTCCTTCGCCCTCTCTACATCGGTAATGATGAACCTGCCATTCTGCGTGACGGCATCCTTGATAACCGTCTTCTTTAACTTGTGGGCCATCGGCAGTGAGCATCCGAAGATGCTGGCAATGCCAAGTATGCCTCGTACTTTCTCAGTCTTGTTATTCATAATTATATCATTTAATCTGTTACACCTTTGGCAATGCGGCAAAAGTACCATGCTTTGCCGTATATTCCCTAAATAGTTTCTTTGCCTTATCGACGTCGGTAAGGATAAGTTTCCCATGCTGAGAGACTGCATCTTTTATAACAGTCTTTTTCAATTTCTGTGCAGTAGGCAGACTGCATCCGAAGATAGAGGCAATGCCTGGTATGCCACGCACGGTAAACGGCTTGTCGTTCTTTTCCTCCTCGATGATTTTCTCGATATCCTCGTCTTTAAGGACGCTCATTACAATCTCCTTCAGCAGATCTCGTGCTTCAGGGGTTTCCCTCAATATGTGTACGAACTGGCCTACGGTCAGCATCGTAATTGGAGTGTTCATATTCGCTTCCATATCTTATTCGTCTTTTGGTAGATGTGCAAATGTCCCGTTTTTCTCTGTCCACTCACGGTAGAGTCTCTTGGCCTTGGCTACCTCTGTAAGGATAACACGGCCATCCTGCATGACGGCATCCTTGATAACGGTTTTCTTGAGTTTCAGTGCCGTTGGCAGACTGCAACCGAAGATGGACGCGATGCCCTGAATACCCTTCACGGTAAACGGCTTACCTTTCAGGTTCTCTTCCATAATCTGCTCCACCTCATTATTGGTGAGAACAGTCTTCACCATCCCCAGAACCATCTCCTTGATGGCGGGATCCTCCGTGATGGCCTGGATCAGCTGCCCAAGCGTCATCGTCACTAACATTGTGTCCTTTGATTCCATATTAGCCCTCCTTTATAATTACATGGGATGACTCATAAGATAACCGTTTGCACGGGATGTTATTTCATCGACTGTTGCCATCCTGTTCGTGCGGAGCACCGCCTCCAGTTCTGCACGCTCGAAGTATATTACTTTACCAAAGGGCTTGAAGCATGGGAGCATTCCCTCATGCACCATCTTGTAGGTATAAGACTGCGAGAAACCGAGGAAGTCCGCTGCCTCCTTCAGGGTGAGCAGGTTCTTAGGTTTCATAATTTGCTCCTTAAGATCATCTATTTGTTGCTGCAGACGATAGTTTTCCATCATCATGTCAGCAAGAATATCCACAGGGCGTTTCTCGTTGAGCAGAGATTCTGCCTGAGACAAAACCTCATCAATAGACGGGTCTTGGCACTTTGTTTTCTTTTGTTTAATATCCTTTGCTTCCATAATTATGTCTCCTTATCTGCTTCTTCTTTATCTAATAGCGTCGCCTCGAATATCTTCTTACCGTCGCTGTTGGTGATGATTACAGTGTCCTCGCCGGGGTGTTCCTCACACCATTGGCGAAGGTAGAACTCGAAGAGTCCAATCATTTCGCCCTCCGTGATAGGACGGCGATCCTGGCTCATCGTCTGTGGCCCCTTCTTCGTGGGCTTCTTCTTTTTCGCTAGGTAGGCGTTCTGCCATCCTGTAACGATTACATAATCTGTTGCTGCCATAACCTTTCACGTCAAATTGTCTATATTCTTTTTTTTCTTTAGGGTTGTATCAATCATTCCGTGCTTGGCCTCGTAAGCCGCTATGCCGTCAGTGAAGAACTTCTCTACGATCTCACGGATCGTGAAGCCTTCCTTTTCTGAAATGGCCGTAATCTTCTGCTTGAACTCCTTCCTGCAGATAATCGTCCATCGATCCCAATCGTAGTTTTCTGGCTCTTCCTTTTCAGGCTGGGTCCTGTTCTGGGAGACTAGCTCTTCCACAGGCGGCTCCCGGTTCTCACTAGCCTGTGGTGCGGGTACTGGCCTGCCTGTCTGCTGGAGGAACTGATCCTTCAGGCTGAAGTTGTTGGCAGGATTGTTTACTTTCTTTCTCTGGCTCATGATCCAATCTTTAAGAATTTTACAATAGGTGCAAAAGCATCCCGGACTACTTTCCGTTTTTCGTAGCCGAGGAAATCGAGAGTGGAGTACCCGTTCATGAGGGTGGTCATCCTGATCTCAGGAGTCAACCAGCCCAGGTGCCTCTTGCTGATCAGCAGCTCATAGGCATCTTCACGGGCCTTCCTGACTGCGCCCTGTCTCTCATATACCGAAGACACTTTGTTCGGAACAAAGAAGATCCTCTTTTCCTTGCTCTGGAAGCAGTTCTCTTTCAACACCTCGCCGAACATGACGGTCGCATCCACCACGTCTGAGTTGTACTCCATGGGGACGACGGCCACATCTGCTGCCTCGTATATATACTGCAGGGCCGGATCGTTGATATTGCCAGGGCAGTCGATAAGGACAATACAATTGAATTTCTTCACTTGTCCTATGATATACTTAACATGGTCAATGTCTGACGTATCCAAGAAATAGACAGGCCAGAGTTTGTCAGCGTTCGGGCGTGCCTCCAAGTCACGCTGGTGATGTCTTGATAGTGACTGCTGGATATCTGCGTCAATCACATAGACTGGATATCCGCATTCCAGGAGGAATGTAGCTGCAGTAGCACATAACTGGGTCTTACCTGTACCTCCTTTGATGTTGGAGAAAACGATAATCTTGTTCATATTTACATTTTATTGTTAAACGCTGAAAACCTCAGACAGCGGAAGAAACTCTATATATTCTGGTTTCACGAGTTTGCCTATATATCTCTGCATCAGCGGAACGAACCAATTCACTACATCTATTGTTACTTGTTTTTCAGAAAGAGAAATACCGGAAATTATATTAAAACTTCCGCAATTCTCTTCTCCTGTAGGTTCACCATAGGTAAAGTTCAGAGCATGAAACAACGAAAAATATAATACGTCAATTTCACCAAAAGCGTTTTCGCCAATCACTTTAAGAAACTCCTTTTTAGGGATAATTACCTTATAAGAGTCAGGTCGCATCTTGACAATTCGACGGCTTTCTGAGTGGTCGAAATTGCCCATGATAGAATTGTAAACCAAAGCCAAAAGCTTCTGCACGTCATCAGACAACTTAATGTTTTCAATCTGCTTTGAGATCTGCTTGTCCCAATCAATTTTCATAATGTCCATATGTGTATTTAATTAAAGTGATAACAATTCAATGTCAACTATGTCACGGATATAATTTTCCATGAAAGGCATAAAAGAATCTGTAACTTCAATTTCTCCAACTCCGTTCTGGATCTTTATCTCCGACAAATAATGGATGCCAAAGGTGAGACCTGCAGAATCCTTATCATGTATAAACAGTTTATCTTCTAATGAACAATAGATATCAAATGTCTCTTCATCCGAAGCTGAATCAATCGTCTCGTTCAACTCATCCATATTATAGAAACTGATATGTTTTATAATAGCATTAATTACAGTGCATTCAATCTTAACCCTGTCTCTGTGTTTAAAACAGTTATAGATGAGAACTAACAGTCTTTGCTCTTTGTCAGAGAGTCTTATACTCTTTGCATGAGCCTGAATAATGGCTTCCTTACTTGCTTCCATATAATTTCAGTTTTTATTAATCAAATAACTCAGTTTGAACTTGTTTCCATAATACCTCCTTAGCACATCTCTCAAATAACTGACATATTTAGCCTCTATCTTATCGCATACAAGCCTATCCGTTACTTGAATCATGAGAGTATTATCCGATTCATTGTAACTTTCAAAACTGACATTGTCGAAGATATCTCTATCTACGACAGCAAGCTCTGATTGACAATCTTTCCATTTTACGTCAGATTTGTCATGTATATCTTTGACGTGGTCATATATTTCCCTGAATTTAACTAATGCTGTTTGACTGCCAGCATTATACCGACCGTCAAATTCACATTTGACTTCTTCACCGAAGAATTTCTTAACATATGCACAAAAACGGTATTTTGCATATCTCGTGACATATTCTCTTACGATTAAGTCCGTCACTCGAATAGATAGAATCTTCTTGTTCTCATCGAATGCTATAAAAAACATCAGTTGAAATACAAGAGATAAATTTCCATCCCTGCCATTGGTGGCAGCTTGTGAACAGTTATTCCAGACTTCAAGCCAGTCACGATTACTGTCCTGAGATGTTTCAGACGAACCTTTTACTACATCCACATCAACTGAATTATCGTAATTGGAGGCTGATCTCCGCAGCCAGTTCTCGAAGTACGACCACGCTTCTTGCTCACTCTTCATGGCTTTTTTATTCATTTTATCCGGCTGGCACAGCCTGTTGTTAAAATCCTCCATGACTTTTTCAAAGAGTTTCTGATCCACCCCAAACATCTTCATTATCTCGATGACATGCTGATGATTGTGTCTTAGAACATTGATCTGTCCGTCAACGTCAGACGGCCAGAACAAATCAGGCATGACAGTTTTTTTATCCTTTGCCTTCTTTGCTTTCTCAGAAGAAATGTCTTCTCCTATTTGCTTATAATCCCAAAGAACCTTCTGGATCAGCTTGAAGACATCATGCACATCCTTGCCGTCATACTTTATTGGAAGATTCTCAATCTTCTTCCGACACTTCAATGGCAGTTCTGGATCATTTACAGACCGTTCACGGACTTGATCAGCGATCTTTTGAGAGAACTCCGTCGCAGTCTTGTCATCACATCCGTTGACGCGAAGAATTTCTCCCAACACGATCCTGAATAAATAAATCTCATGGTTGTTGTTATATTCATTAGGGATACTGTCTTCTTTTATTTCGACAGCATCAGCATTCTGAATTTCATGAAATCTGACCCAAAATCTGTATTTCGGGATTGTATAATTCTTTGGTCTGCCAGCAGTCCTGGATGAGTCAGGTCTTGTTTTTCTCCTCCGGGGGAGAACCTTCTCAATTTCGATAAAGAAGGGAATCTCTTGATTGCAATAGAATCTCTTTAATACATCTTCTACCTTTTCCTTTAGAATCTTATTGTAAATATCACTTGATTTTGTATAACCCTTAGATTTGAACTCATACGTCTCGTTTTTATCGTCCGGGTTATCCTTCTTTACGTATCGGTCGAAACCGAACTTCATACGAACCTTCTTTTCGTCCATGTCGAAGAATTTCTTTGCAGAATCAAAACGGAACTTATATCTGCAAGCTTCCTCGTAAATGATTGCAGCACAAGGGCTCTCGTTAGCAATCTTTTCTCTAAGATCAAGATCGAGTAATGCAAAGTTCTTCTCTGGGAAGATATAATTTATCCAAAATTCATTGAACGTAACAACATGAAAGCCTTTTTCGCCATAAGGATCCTTCTCGTAATGCGAGAATTTGTAAATAGGAATAAAATCCTTAGGCTTGGGATTCTCGTTGCTGTAATACTTATCAAGTAATTGTGGACTTTTTCTTAACTCCTCAAAGTATTCTTCGGTTTCTAGTGGATGTCTGCGGTCAAAACCAAGTTCTTCATCGGTTACGTAGACTGTCAGGAACTCATTTGCTTCTTTTAGGGGCTTATTGAACACCTCACGTAACTCATCCTTCCTGTCTTTATATGTTTCGTAAAACTTCACAATAAGACCAATCCTCAGTCTGTCATAGGTAGACAATACCGAAAGACCAAGTGCACCAAGAAATTCGACTGCGAGAGCTATCTCGCCTTTTTTCTTATTCTCTTCCATAGATAGACACTATTATTTATTGCCTAAGCTTCTTACGCTTTTTACCTGTTGGTGATCCCTGAACAATTTCATAGCGAGGTCTGCATCAACGATGATAACTCTTCCCTGCTGATGAACGGCATCCTTGATGATTGTCTCTTTCAGCTTATGGGCAGTCGGGTAGGAGCAGTTGAAAAGACTTTTGATGCCAGAGACGCCATGGACATACCGCTTCTCTGCATTATTCGAAGACTCTTGGGCTTTTGGCATCTTCTCTTCCAAAGATTCACTGATGACATTCCGTAACTGCCCCACAGTCAACATTGCTATAGGAGTGTCATCGGAGATTTGATACAGTTTATTAGCCATAGTCCACACTTTATTTATGTTTAACGTACTCGTCAAATATTCGTATTGCCTGTTCGGCATCGACATAGACCCTTCTGCCATTTTTGTGAATTGCAGGCTTTAGGACTCCTTTCATGAGTTCCTTGGCTTGAACACGAGAAATCTTAAGAAGATCCATAACACCACTGGTGGCATAGACAAACCTTTTCTTCTCTCCTTCCAGAATAGGCGAAAGGGAAGATAATACTTCTTCCATGGTAGATTTAATAATCTGTTTCTGCTGACCTACTGTCAACATTGCCAATGGAGTGCTGTCATTAATTTGATAATCCATCATTTTTTCTTGAATTATATTATTATTTTGATTTTTTTTATTAACTTTGCAGCGTGTTATATACATGACCGCAATATCTGATATAAAATATATCATTTTGCGGTTACAAAGATACAAAATAGCGGAATATTAATACTAAATATTGGAATAATATCGTAAATATTTACGCAATATTAACAAATAGTATATCGCGATGCGGAATATTTTTGATGATTTTAACATTGGTGAGATGGTTAAGAAACAGCTCCGGATCAAAAAGATCTCTCAGGAGCAGTTATCTGTTATGCTTGGCATACCAAAGACAAATACAAACAGACTATTGAGTAATAGTTCTATTGACACCGACAAGTTAAACAAAATCTGCGAGGCTATTGACTATAATTTCTATGCCGAAATCTGTAACGATTGGGGAAGGGTACAAGTTGTGGAACTTACAAGACCACACGTTGGCAACCTCATTGTAAAACGTATGGCAGAAATGGGAATAACCCAATACCAGCTTGCCACATATCTAGGAACAAAACAACCATATGTCAGCACATTATTAAAGAAGGCCTCTATGGATACCAAGAAACTTCTTATACTGTCGCAGGCAATGAAATACTCTTTCTTTAAGGATTTCTATCATGGATTATTTCAAAGTAATATGCCTTCAGGTGACAACAATGAAGATGTCATTGAGGCCAGGCCAGTACTGCTGGATAGATATGAGAGACTGGTTATCGAGAACGACCGTCTGAAGGCCAGAATCCGTTTGCTGGAGGAACTGCTCAAAAAGAACGATATCCCATTCAAATGATGATGTGAAAACCGTTTTGAAAAGCGTACGGTTTTACACTATAGCTTGCTATAGTGTATTGTGTTAAAATTTAGTTAAATCGAAAATGCTTGCGCGGAATTTTCGCAAAAATTCAACTTTACACTATACTATGTATAGTGTATTTTGCAAGTTACAAAATCATTGCGCGGAATTTTCGCAAAAATTCGTTTTGTGCGCGGAATTTTCGCAAAAATTAAGCGAAAAATCGACTATCAGGAAAGAGCTTGCGCGGAATTTTCGCAAAAATTCAACTTTACACTATACTATGTATAGTGTATTTTGCAAGTTACAAAATCATTGCGCGGAATTTTCGCAAAAATACCTTTCTTGCACTATAGCAAGCTATAGTGAGCGTTTTTTGTGCGCGGAATTTTCGCAAAAATACCCTTTTTGTGCGCGGAATTTTCGCAAAAATACCCCTTTTGTGCGCGGAATTTTCGCAAAAATTACCGCTGCATTAATAGGTATGCGGGGATGCGCGATAAAATATACTTAAGGACTCTTTTTAAGGACTCTTTAAAAAAGGGACTTTCGCTTCGCTCTTTTCTTCTTTATTTTTTTCTGGTTGCTTCATTGAATTAAGGAATCCCCCTGAAAAAACAATATTCATGTTTAAGGGTCAGTCGTGGCATGTCGATTCTTTCATGCCATGCGGCTTGATGATCATTCACGTAGAGGTTTGAACTCAAATCCAAAAACCGGGGGAATCTCTATAAAATCGTATTTCTAAAAATTTAATCGTTAAAAGTTCTGAATGGAAGCCATACAGAACTATTGAACATTAATAATGATTTTGGCCGTTTCTGGAAAAAGGGGGAGTGGGGGTGGAGATATCGAAAACTGCGTGCAAGTCTGCGTGTTAAAACGAGAAAACCCCTGTAAACAGGGGCTTTTTCGTAGTCGATAGGGGAATCGAACCCCTATGCCAAGATTGAGAATCTTGTATCCTAACCATTAGATGAATCGACCATCATAGCACTCTTAGAAACCCCTGCGGAAGGAGGGGGATTCGAACCCCCGGTACGGGAACCCGTACGGCAGTTTAGCAAACTGCTGGTTTCAGCCACTCACCCATCCTTCCAGGAATGCTTCGTGTTAGAAACCGAGGGGTTATCTCCTCAAATGCGGGTGCAAAGGTACGACTATTTTTTGGTTCCTGCAAATTTTTCGCCAACTTTTTTTGAAAAAAGTTATTTAAAAGCCACGACCTCCGTCAACTCCTGATTCAGATAGAAGGTGTTTTGCAGGGTGTCTCCTTCGTGTACGAACCTCATTCTCAGGAAGAAAAGCTCTCCCTGCGGCACATTTCCGTAGCTGATGCCCTGCTTGAAGAGCGGTGCACCGCGATGGCGCATTATCTGGATTAGCGAGTCGCTGATATGTCGCGTAGTGCCAACGTCAGCAAAGTCGCGTCCGCTGATCTTGTCAGCCGCCTCCATATTCTCTTCCACGAAAGCCTTCACAGTCTTCTCTGCCTTGTACTGCTGCCCACAACTTGTGAGCAGCAGTGCCAGGCCTCCTATTATAATATTACGCGCGCGCATAAACGTCATTCTTACTTCTCTGGGATGTTAGCCAGCACATCCAGCAAGTGATCCCAAACCATCTGGACAGTAGGGATATGCAGGCGCTCATCTGGCGTGTGAACGAACCTGAGTGTCGGACCGAAGCTCACCATGTCGAGCTGGGGATAGCGCTCAGAGAAAAGACCGCACTCCAGTCCGGCGTGGATGCCGCGAACCACAGGTTCGTGGCCAAAGAGCTTCTTATACGAGGCAACGACAATCTCCTGCAGCTTCGAGTCGGCACGCATCTTCCAAGCAGGATAGCCATCGCTGCTGACAGCCTCGGCACCCGCTAACTCGAACACAGCCTGAATGGTGGCACACATATTGTCGAGGTTCGACATCACGTTAGAGCGCTGCGACGAGAGAATGTCGATCGTCGTCTCCGAAGTGTGAACACTCGCGATGTTGCTCGAAGTTTCCACCATACCGCCCAGAGCCAAATCCTGACAGATGGCGTAGATACCATTGTCGACAGCCTGCAGAGCCAACACAAAGCGCTTGGCCACAGCGGGCTCGATGATCTTCTCGGCATCAGTACTCTCCATGCCGAACTCCATCTGCGTGTCAGTCACGTGGAACTCCTCCTCCACCTCCGAAGCAAAGATGTTCCAGTCGGCACGGATGTTCTCTTTCAGGTCATTGGGCACAGCGATGACGAAAAAGCCGTCACGGGGAATCGCGTTGTGCAGTTTCCCTGAGTGGAACTGGCAGACCTCGATGCCCTCATAGCGCTTCATCTCCTGGAAGAGGAACCGTGCGAGAACCTTGATGGCATTGGCACGCTTCTTGTTGATATCATCGCCCGAATGACCGCCCACCAGACCTTTCAGTGTGCCCTTGATGAAGAAGCTGCCTGCAGACGCATCCTTGCGCTCGAAAGTGAACTTCGCCGAGGTGTTACGGCCTCCGGCGCACGAAACGAATATCTCCCCCTCGTCCTCTGAGTCGAGGTTGATCAAATAGTCGCCTGTCATAAAACCAGCCTTCATGCCCTCAGCACCCGTGAGCCCAGTCTCCTCGTCACGCGTGAAGACACATTCTATCGGTCCGTGTTTCACATCGTCCGAAGCGAGGATGGCCAGCTCGATGGCACAGCCGATACCGTCGTCGGCACCCAGCGTCGTGCCCTCAGCCGTCAGCCACTCACCATCAACGTATGTACGGATAGGATCCTTATCGAAATCAAATTCCACGTCGACGAGTTTGTCGCATACCATGTCCATGTGACTCTGCAGTACGACGGTCTTGCGGTTCTCCATGCCCTTCGTGGCCAGCTTTCGGATAATCACGTTGCCCGTTTCGTCGGTTTTCGTGTCAAGTCCGTGGCTCTCACCCCAATTCTGCAGGTAAGCAATCATCTTCTCCTCGCGCTTCGAAGGGCGCGGGATTTCGTTAATCTTCGCAAATTCTTCGAAGACAATAGCGGGTTTTAAATTGTTTTTATTCATTATTAATGTATTTTTTATTGTTTAATCTTTATTGTTTAATCTTTTATTCGTACCTTTGCAGCCGAATTGCAAGTGCAAAAGTACAAAAAATGATTGAAACTCTGCTCATATCGACGTTAATAATTGCTATTGCGATGGTATTTTTCCTCGTGAGAGTGCTATTCGTGAAGCAAGGTGAGTTCAAGTCTCAGCACATTCACGACTCCGAGGCGATGAAAGAGCGCGGTATCCACTGCGTCATCGATCAGGATAGGGAAATGCGCAGTCAGAAGAGATTAAAGATTAAAGGCTGCGATTAAGCGAGAGCAATGCCAAGCTTGCTTGAGCATTTGCCGAGCGTGAGCAGTCTCGATACAAAGCATCAACATTAAATATTAAATATTGAAATGAAAAAGTACATTTTCTCAGCACTGGCCATCGCAGCGATGATGGTATCGTGCAACAATGCAAGTCCAAAGATGGACGAACAGCCCGCAGCAGGCAATGGCAGCGGTGAAGGTATGAAAATCGCGTATGTAGAGGTCGACTCACTCATGACTCAGTACGACTTTGCCAAGGACTACAGCGTGACACTGCAGAAGAAGTCGATCAATGCCCGCAACACGCTGACTCAGAAGGGTAATGCCCTGCAGGCTGCCGTCAATAACTTCCAGCAGAAGATCAACAACAACGGATTCCAGAGCCGTGAGCAGGCTGCCAGCGTACAGGCTGCCATCGAGCGCCAGCAGCGCGACCTGCAGGAACTGCAGGCTCGTCTGGAGGGAGAGCTCGCCAACGAGACTGCCAAGTTCAACGAGGCCCTGCGCGACTCACTGCAGAACTTCCTGAAGGACTACAATGCCGACAAGCACTTCGACCTGATCCTCTCGAAGGCAGGCGACAACATCCTGATGGCCGACAAGCGTTTCGACATCACCCAGGACGTGATCAATGGTCTCAACAAGCGCTACAAGCCAGCCGCCCCCAAGAAGGCTGAGCCCGAAAAGAAAGAAGAGAAGAAATAACAATCATCCCCGCCCATTCCCGAGCGGGGATTTTCTTTTTCATGCCCGCTAGGGGCGAACTAATCGTCCTTGATTTTTATCCTCAAAAAGAAAAAAGGCCAAGGGGGAGAATCTCATTTCGCGACAGGAAAAGGGCACATGGCAGCGTTTTGTCGCATAACGGAGATGCTGTCGCAACAACATCAGCCAAAAGTCTGCAATTTATTTGGAATGAATCGAAAATCGTCGTACATTTGCATCAGAAAACCAGTTGCAGCGGCAACGGTCGGGTTTAATTCATAATTGCATAAGTTTGGTTTTAGTTAGTGTATGTTTAGTTTGTTATTTCATTTTTTCTTTGTTTTTGGTTAGTAAACGCATAAGGCTCGCAGAGATGCGGGCCTTATGTGATTTTATTTGATGCCTATGGGATAAGCAGCGACGAATCGCCGTAACTGAGGAAACGGAAGTCGTGAGCAAGGGCGTAGTCGTAGATCTTGTGCCAGTCGCCCTTGACGAAGGCACTCACGAGGAGCAGCAATGTGGACTGCGGCTGGTGGAAGTTGGTAACGAGCATCTTCACAATCTTGTAGTCGTAGCCCGGGGCGATGATGATCTGCGTGCTGCTGTTAAGCACTTCGAGCTGATGCTCCTCCATCCAGGCAAGCAAAGCCTTCAAACTTCCGAGCGCAGAAACAACCTCACTTTTCACTTCTTCATACGGTTCCCACTGGGCGACGTGGAGTCCCTCTGACGTCAGATCGGGATTCCGCATCACCTTCAGCCCCATGTAGTAGAGACTCTCGAGGGTACGCACGCTGGTGGTGCCAACGGCAATGGCCTGACCCTCGTGAGCGATGAGTTTACGGATGGTGTCGCGACGCACACTGATATACTCGGTATGCATCTCATGGCCTTCGATTTCCTCGCTCTTCACGGGTTTGAAAGTGCCTGCACCTACGTGGAGGGTGAGTTCCTCGCGATCGATGCCATGGGCATCAAGATCGGCCAGCACCTCAGGTGTGAAATGGAGTCCTGCGGTAGGAGCAGCCACTGATCCCTTGATCTTAGAATAGACGGTCTGATAGGTGGTCTTGTCGCTCTCCTGCGTCTCACGGTTGAGATAGGGAGGGATGGGAAGCTCGCCCATCGCGTCGATAATCTCTGCGAAAGAGCAATGACCTGTCCATTCGAAGTCGATGCGATGGCTGGTGCCGTGAACAGGGCCACGGGTGGCGCGCACTTCAACCTCTCGGCCTGCAATCTCGACCATGCGCACGAGCGGACCTTCCTTCCACTTCTTGAGATTGCCCACCAGACAGTACCAGGCACAACGGTCTGTGGTCTGGAACATTAGTTCATAGTCGGATGGCTCGGCAGGCTCAAGCAGGAACACCTCGATGAGGGCTCCTGTAGGCTGTCCCTGAGCATCGGACTTGCGGAAGTGCATGCGTGCCTGGATCACCTTCGTATTATTGAAGACCATCAGCGCACCTGAAGGCAGATAGTCGGGAAGATGATAGAACACATCGTCGCTGACCTCGCCATGACGATAGACGAGCAACTTGGAATGATCGCGACGGGCCATCGGAAACTTGGCGATACGCTCATCGGGCAGCGGATAGTTATAATCGCTGATACGGATATGTCGGGGATCGGAAATCATATAATCGTAGCTTTAATCAGGGCGAAGACGATGGTGAACGTCAGGACGCAGAGGGGAGTGTTGACATTCTTCTTATCGAAGCCCGTAGCGGTGTAATGCGATGAGAAAAGACGTGTCTTGCTGACCACCATATTACGCGTGAGGCGGTAGTAGACATAATAGGCGAAGGAGCCCACGAGTCCGCCCCAAAGAAGTCCCACGAGGATGTCACCGGGGAAGTGGACACCGAGATAAAGTCTCGTCCAACAGTTGATGAGCGACCAGATGACGGCAGCCACTGAAAGCACACGGCTGCGCACCAGCCAACAGAAGAACACGGCGATGCTGAACGTGTTGGCCGCATGGGCTGAGAAGAAGCCGTAACGGCCTCCGCGATAACCATCGACGATATCGACGAGCATGCCTATCTCAGGGTCGTGGGTAGGACGCCAGCGAGCCACGGTGGGCTTCACGATGAGATCGTCGACCATACCGGCAAGCGTCACACAGATGGCTGCTCCGAGGAGCACATAGAGGACCCTGCGCATCGTCTCACTGGTGCGGATAACGAGCCACAGCAAGCTGATGTAGAAAGGCACCCACGTCAAGGCGTTCGTAAGGGTACGAACCACACGGTCGAGATAGAGTGAATCGCTACCGTTGACAGCCAACAACAGCTGCTTGTCGTACTGTCCTATAAGGGCACCGATGCCATCGCCTGAGAGTAACAGATCTATGATCATACAAGTGGTATATTTAAATCAGTTCTATCTTCTTACTTTCTATCCAGCCCTCCTTACCATCGGCCAGACGGATCTCCTTCCACTCACGCATCGAACCATCGGTGATGATGACCTTCGTGCCCTCGTGGAGGATGAAAAGATCGGTGCCGTTGGCAGCAGGCGTACTTTTCACCGTGACGGAGGGCGACATGACGATAGCCCCCTTGCGATGGACGAGCGATTGCTTCTGCTGGTGGGCGAACACATTGGCGAAAATGAAAACCACAAGTAGCGTGATGCCACCAAAGAAGCCTATCTTGCGCAGCCATACGGGCTGGGAGAAGAGGTAGACGAGCGAGAGCACGATGACCAGCGCCAAAGAGATGATGGCAGTATGCGCCCAGCCATCGACACTCATCAGATTGACGAGTGAGTGATACCAGGTGACGAAGAACATCTCTGACTCAGGCACGATCTTATCGATAGTCTTCGAACGGGCCAGCTGGAGATTGAAACGGATATCGCGATCGCCAGGCGAGAGCAGCAGCGCGCGCTCGTAGTTGAGCACGGCCTGCGTGATGTTCTCCGAGCGGTAGTAGGCGTTGCCGAGATTATAATAGAGGTCGGCAGAGGCACCTTGTTTCAGGAGTGCCTCATAGTCGGCGATGGCCTGCTGGAAATGTCCCTGGGCATAGGCGCTATCAGCCTGAGCTTTCGTCGCAGCGGAAGCGTTGAAAGGCAAAAGGGTCAATAAGTAAAAGGGCAAAAACCATCTTACCAACCTTCTAACTTTCAAAACCATATATCTTTCCATCTTTTCTAATCGTTTACTTTTATACCTTTTTACCTTTTCACCTTTTTACTTTTTCACCTTCTTAAAGGTCTCCTCAATCTTCTCGATGGCAGTCATCGCCTTTTCGTAGACTTTCTCCATGTTGCCCTTAGGATCGCCAGGGGCATAGCGCTCGAACTCGCACTCATCGAGAGCCTCGATAAACTGGCTGATCACCTCGGCATCGACCTGACGCTCTGAGAGTCGCTGACTGATATTGTCGTGAGAGAGCTGCTCGACGGGGATATTCATCTTGTCGCCTACATAACCCCAGAGGGCGCGCAGCACCTCGTCGTAGAACTCACTCGGCTTGTTCTCGGCCATGAGCAGGGCAGCCTTCTTCAGGCGCTTTGTAGCCACCTTATTGGCTTTCTTTCCACGCATCTTCGTCACGTTGGCGTTGTCGATGGCACGCTGACGGAAGACGATGAAGAGCGAGATGAAGATCAGGGCGAGGACAACGAGTGTCACCCAATAGGCCACGGAACCGAAGAAGAAATTGTCGAGTCCTTTCTGGCTGGCTTCGCCCGTCTTGATATAGCGGATGTCCTTATTGAGCTCCTGCAAGCCTGCCTGATCCGTGAAGTCGTTGACAGCTCCAGCTCCAGAGCCTTTGGCCACATCGAGAGTGAAGCTCTCGCTACGAGCGGTCTTGTAACTGCCCGAGGTGGTGTCGAAGTATGTGAACTCCACTGGAGGTATCTCGTACTTGCCCTGATGGCGAGGCACAATGAGGAAGTCGTAGATCTTCGAGCCCTCGAGACCGTTGGAAGTCAGTTGGGTCTGATCGGTAATCTTCGGGTCGTACTTGTCGAAGTCCTTGGGAATGTTGATGACGGGCTGCTTGATGAGCTTGAGGTTGCCCACACCGCTGACGATGATACGCAGGGATACAGGGTCATTGGCCTTCGTAGATGTCTTATCGAGCTGTGCAGAGATATTAAACTGCCCCACTCCTCCTGAGAAATTAGCAGGACGCTCTGGCAGGGGATCAACCTGAATCTCGATGCCTGGGGCCACAATCTTCTTCTTGACTTCAACATAGCCTGAGCCACCGTTGAAGAACGCCTCGAAGGGATCGACACTACGGTTCTGCTGCACGACGATACCCTCGAAGGTGATGCTGGGAATCAGGAGCTTACCCGTCATCTGTGGGAACATGACATACTGGCTCCAGGTACACGTACGATAAGGACGCCCATTGACCGTCTCTACAGAGAAACTCTTCTGCTGGGGCAGATCGACCTCCTGAGAGTAGAAGCTCTTCAGGTCGGGCATGTCGCCTCGCAGCTGTGTGAGCGATACGAGGGTGTAGACCTTATAGGTGAGCAGGATAGGCTCCTGTTCGTGGACACGCTTCTTGTTGGCACTGACCTTGATGAAAAGGTCGGAACCTGATATGTGACTTCCCGCATCGCGCATCTCACCGCCGTCATCGTCGTTCTGACGCTGGCGAGAGCTGCCGCCACTCTGTGCCGTGCCCGATACCTTGATAGTGAGCGCATTCGAGGCGATGCTCTTGCCATTGACCACCACATGGGCCGGAGAGATGGTAAACGTACCGTTCTTCGTGGCACAGACGATATAAGTATAGGTAATCGACGAGGTGGAACTCGTGTGACCATTGATCATCTGATAACTCGACTGCATGGAGCGGTTAGGCCCTATGAGCACATCGAGCTCCTCAGGAATATTACCTGCACGGAAATCGCTGACATCCTGGGTATTGACCGTGTACGACAGTCGGAACTGCTCGCCCACTGAGACATTGGAGGGAGCAGAACCCTTCAGCGTCTGCGAAAGCAAACTTAAAGGTAAAAAGGTAAAAAGGTAAAAGGGTAAAACCCATTTCACCCACCTTTGTACCTTATCAAATATACTGCTTGTCATTTTCTACCTTTTTACTTTTTTACCTTTACATCACCAATTCTTCTGAACATTGCGGCGCTGGGGCTGTTGCTGCTGTTGCTTCATCTTCTCCTGCGTCTGCTTCTCGTTCTGGATAGCGGCATTGAGCAACTGTTCGGCATTGTCCTTGCTCATCTGGGGCTTGGGCTGCTCCTGCTGCTTGTCGTCCTGCTTATCTTTCTGCTGATCAGGCTGCTGCTGATCCTTCTGTTTGTCGTCTTGTTTCTTGTCGTTGTCGCCCCCCTGTTGATTCTGCTGCTGCTGATCCTGCTTCTGCTTCTGATGCTTGCAGAGCACGAGGTTATAGCGCGTTTCATCGTCCTTCGGATTCAGTCGCAGGGCGTTCTTATAGGCCTCGATGGCCTCACCATACATCTTATGTGTCTGACAGATGACGCCCATGTTGTGATAGGCCTGAGCCTTGCGCAGGGGATTGGTTTCAAGACGGGCTGCCCCTTGGAACTGCTCCACAGCGGCTGAGTCTTTCTTCTGTGCCATCAGCGCATTACCCAGGTTGAAGGCTGCCTGCGCATTCTTGGCATTCTTCTCGATGGCCTTGCGGTATGACACCTCAGCATTGGCATAATCGCCTGAGCGGAACTGCTTATTACCCTGACGGATATACTGGCGGTCAGTCATCTGAGCATTGGCGGAAGCAGCCACCAGCAACAGGCACAGCATGGCTGCAGCACGCTTCTTCTTGCCGAAGAGCGAGATGTTCTTCAGCAGCGGATTACGACGGTCGAGGACACAGATCTCGAGCACGAGAAGCAGCAGAGCCAGAAGTCCGAAGGCCTGGAACTGCTCGTCGAACTCGCTGTAAAGTGTCGCCGTGGTCTCTTTCTTCGAGAGTTTGTCGAGCTCATTGTCGAGCTGATCCTGAGCCGCACTGTTGTTCTCAACATGGATATAGGCACCGCCACCAGCCTGGGCCAGTTCCTTACACATCTGCTCGTTGAGAGCCGACATGACGGTATTGCCCGTATTATCCTTCATATAGTCGTCTGTGCCTGGGATGGGGATAGGAGATCCCTTCGACGAGCCGACACCCAGCACATAGACACGCATGCCTGCATCCTTCGCTGCAGAGGCAGCCTCCACTGCCCCACCCTCATGGTTCTCACCATCGGTGATGACAATGATGGCACGCCCGATGCCTTCCTCAGGGGTAAAGCTGTGGGTGGCCATGTTGATGGCACGGCCTATATCCGTACCCTGGGTGGCTATCATCGATGGATCGATGCTCGAGAGGAACATCTTAGCCGATACATAATCGCTCGTGATAGGCAACTGCACGAAGGCATCACCTGCAAAAACGATGAGTCCGATCTTATCGTTAGTGAAGTGGTCGACGAGGTTCTCTATCATCATCTTACTGCGGTCGAGACGACTCGGCACGATATCCTCTGCCAGCATGGAGTTACTGATGTCCATACAGATGATGGTCTCGATGCCCACACGCTTCTCCTGACTGATCTTCGTTCCCATCTGAGGCCGGGCGAGCATCAGCACCAGCAGAGCCAAGGCACCCTGGAGAATCCAGAACTTCACAGAAGGACGGAAACGCGACACATCGGGCATGAGCTCCTTGAGCAAGGCTGGCTCACCAAACTTACGCAACCGTTTCTTCTGATTTCTGTAAGAGATGAAGCGGATGAGTGCCAATATGGGTATCAGCACCAGCAACCAGAGATATATGGGGTCTTCAAATCTAAACATTACGGTATCCTCCTGAATATAGTTATACGCAACAAAATTTCGAGCAACAGAGCCAGAACGGCAGCAAGGGCGAAGGGCTGATAGGCCTCATAGCGCTTACTGAACTTCTTGACGTTAAGCTTGCTCTTCTCGAGCTTATCGATCTCCTTGTAGATATTACGCAGCTCCTTGGTGTTCGTGGCACGGTAGAAGTCGCCCTCTGTGATGCTGGCTATAGAGCTCAGCGTCTTCGTGTCGATCTCCACCGGGATATTCACATACTGCACACCGCCAGCAACAGGCATCGGGTAAGGCGCCACCTTATTGGTACCCACACCGATGGTATAGACGCGGATGCCCATGCTCTTGGCAATCTCGGCAGCCGTCATCGGTGAGATGTCACCACGGTTGTTACTACCATCCGTCAGCAGGATCACCACCTTGCTCTTGGCCTTCGAGTCCTTCAGACGACTGACGGCATTGGCGAGTCCCATGCCGATGGCGGTACCATCCTCGATAAGACCACGGGCAGCAATATCCGTACGCACATTCTGCAGGAGATTGAGCAACGAGGCGTGATCGGTAGTCATCGGACACTGAGTGAACGACTCGCCCGCAAAGATGCAGAGACCGATATTGTCGTTGGGACGCCCGATGATAAACTCTGCTGCCACCTGCTTGGCGGCCTCGATGCGGTTCGGGCGCAAGTCCTCGGCGAGCATACTCGTAGAGACGTCCATCGACAGCATGATATCGATACCCTCAACAGTCTCGCTCTTCCATGAGTTGGAGGTCTGCGGACGTGCCAGCACGAGCACGATCATCACGAAGGCCACCAGACGCAGGATCATCGAGATGGGCATCAGCATGACCTTCCAGCTGCGAGGGGCGAAACGGAACGCATAGGTATCGCTCATGCGCATCGTGGGCTCCGACTTCTTCCTGTACATCACATACCATATAATATAAGGTATGATGAGCAGGAGCAGCAACAGATATTCTTTATTGGCAAATTCCATTCTTACCTTTTTACTTTTTTACCCTTTTACTTTTTTACCTTTTTACCTTTAATTCAGTAACAGATATAGTGTATAGACCACGTAGCCGAAGAGGGCGAGGCACACCACGGAGATGGCCGTAATCACCGATTTCAGCACACGACGGGCTTTCTGCGAGCGCTGGTCTTCCTCTGAGAGCTGGGGCTTCACGGTCTCTTCCTGAGGCTCGTTCTCAAGCTTCGTCTGATTGATGAAGTCGATGGCGTTCACGAGGTTCGCATCGTTCTCATTGATCAGCGTGGAGTATTTGGCAAACTTCACGAGATCGGCTGTGAGGAACAAGTGGCGCAGCTCGCTGAGGGCATTCTCGTCTTGGGTGGCCATCAGGTGCTCGATGATCTCACTACTGGTCATCTCCATCGCATTGAAGCCATAACGCTCCTCGATATACTTACGGATGGTATCTGTGAGCTTCGTGTAGTACTCCTTCGAATTCTCAGAGGCCACCATCTTGTCGGCCTTGATCTGCTCAATCTGCTGCAGGGCCTTCTGGTGAGGCAACAGCCGCTTCACAACGCGGATATGGGTAATGATAGGCTTGTTGTCACGCAGACGCAAATAGAGGTAGTAGGCAGCGGCCAGCAGCACGAGCATCAGCACGCTGAGCCAGAACGACAGACTCCAGTCGCTCCACTGGAAGGGATTATCCTGAACGTCCTTGGGACCGAAGAACTGGTCGACGTTCGTGGTATCCACCTCGATGGTAAGCACTTTCAGGGCAAGGCTCTTGCTCTCGTAGGGCTTCCCGTCGATCTTCACCTTCATCGGAGGGATATAGTAGAGCGTATCGTCGAAAGAGGTCATCGTATAGACCATCTGTCGCGTCACGAAGCCATTGTCCTGCTCCTTCGCCTCAAGCTCCTCAGCACCCAGCACCTCGACGCCTGGCGTGATATACTCGGTGGGCTTGAACTGGGGGAACTCTACCTTCGACTGCTCCTTTGCCGTAGCTGAAAGCGTGACGTGTACCTGCTCACCCACAAAGATCTGAATAGAGTCTATCGAAGCCTCTACCTGTACTTGTGCAGATATGCGCAGTACACTGGCAATCAACGTGATAAGAAATACTATTCTCTTCATCAACTTCTTTGTTTGAACAACATCAGCAGGGCCTTCACGAAGTCCTCGTTGGTAGCGATGCTCACATTGTCGACACTACTTTTATTGAATGTCTCTTGTAACAGGTTCTGACGCCCCGTCCAGTAACGGTTATAGGCGACGCGCAGAGCCCTCGAACTGGTATCCACATACTGCTCGAAGCCTGTCTCGGCATCGACCACCTTCATCAATCCTACGTCAGGCAACTCACGCGCACGGACATCGTAGACCTGGATGGCCACCACATCGTGCTTACGACTGGCTATCTGCAGCGAGTGCTGGAAGTCGTTGCGCGCATAGAAGTCGCTGAGGATAAAAGCCGTCGTGCGACGCTTCTGCACGCTGGAGAGGAACTCTACGGCCTGCTTCACATCGGTACGCTTCGACTCGGGTTCGAAGTCGAGCATCTCACGGATGATATAGAGGATATGCTTACGACCTTTCTTCGGTGGAATGTACTTCTCGATCTTGTCGGAGAAGAAGATGACACCGATTTTATCGTTGTTCTGGATGGCGCTGAAGGCAATCGTGGCCGCAATCTCTGTCACCATGTCGCGCTTCATCTGCTTCTGGGTACCGAAATCCAACGAGCCGCTGACATCGATCAGCAGCATCACCGTCAGCTCGCGCTCCTCCTCGAACACCTTCACATAAGGCCGATGGAATCGGGCTGTTACGTTCCAGTCGATATCACGCACATCGTCACCGAACTGATACTCGCGCACCTCGCTGAAGGCCATACCCCTGCCCTTGAAGGCTGAGTGATACTGACCTGCAAAGATGTTTGAGCTCAGACCGCGCGTCTTGATCTCAATCTTACGGACTTTCTTGATTATTTCAGAAGTTTCCACTATTCACTTTTCACTATTCACCTTTCACTTTTCACTCATCAAGGTACTTCAACCTTATTGATGATCTTTGAAACAATCTCCTCGCTAGTGATGTTGCTGGCCTCGGCCTCGTAGGTGAGTCCGATACGATGACGGAGCACATCGTGAGCCACAGCACGCACATCCTCAGGCACCACATAGCCACGACGCTTGATGAAAGCGTAGGCACGGGCAGCCTTCGCCAGATTGATGCTGGCACGGGGAGAACCACCGAAGGAAATCATATCCTTCAATTCCGTCAGAGCATAGCGATCGGGATAACGGGTGGCAAAGACGATGTCGGCAATATACTGCTCGATCTTCTCGTCGAGATAGACCTCGCGCACCACGCTGCGAGCCCTCAGGATGGCATCGGCTGTGGTGACGGGTGTTACCTCTGGCATCTCGCCGGCGATGTTCTCGCGGATAATCTTCTTCTCCTCGTCGAGTGAGGGATAGTCGATCACCACCTTCAACATGAAACGGTCTACCTGTGCCTCGGGCAGCGGATAGGTACCCTCCTGCTCAATGGGGTTCTGCGTGGCCATCACGAGGAAAGGATTAGGCAACTGGAAGGTCTCGCTGCCGATGGTCACCTGCTTCTCCTGCATGGCCTCGAGCAAGGCACTCTGCACCTTTGCCGGAGCACGGTTGATTTCATCTGCCAACACGAAGTTAGCAAACACGGGGCCCTTCTTCACCTGGAACTTCTCGTCCTTCTGCGAATAGATCATCGTACCGATGACATCGGCAGGCAAGAGGTCGGGCGTAAACTGAATACGGCTGTAATCAGCATCAATCAGCTGCGAGAGGGTCTTGATGGCCAAGGTCTTAGCCAGTCCAGGAACACCTTCGAGCAGGATATGTCCATCACTCAACAGTCCGATGAGGAGCGAGTCTACAAGATGCTTCTGCCCCACAATCACGCGGTCCATACCGCTTACAAGATTCGTCACAAATGCGCTTTGTTGTTCAATCCGGATATTCAATTCACGGATATCAATAGCTTCTGCCATAATATTCTTTTCGTTTTTATATTGTTGTCTCAATAAATGTTCATCATTTAGCCGATTTGGCCCTCGCAGCCCTCTTCCACACCAACTTGGGAATCTTCACTTCCTGTCCGGCCTTCAGCACATCGCTGGCCTTCATGTCGTTATAGACCTCCATATAGCACTCCATATCCGGTCCCAGATAGGTGCGCGATATCTTCCCGAGTGTCTGACCTTCCTTGGCCTTGATAACCTTATCGGTACCTACGATATGATAGGCGCCCAGACGCACACGATTGTCCTTAGCGGCATATTTGGCCGAGAGTTCTGCTGTGGGGTCTTCTGCTGCCTTGGGGGCATCGGCCTTGGCTGACTCTTCAGGCTTTGCAGCCTCTGCAGCCTTAGCGACTTCTTCTGCGGGTTCACCGACGGTCTCCAGACTATCGGTCAAGACGGAATTCTTCTGCGCTACGACAGGCTTTGCCGGAGCCACCTGCTCCTGTGGCTGTGGTTCCTGCGAAGACGCTGTGAAGGGGAAGTAATTGCCCAACAGATAACCGCAGGCAAGACCGACCACACAACCTATCAGCGCCCAGAGCCAGGACTTACCACCAGAATTCTCCTCTTCATCGTCATAAACCACATCTTCATCGCCGATTCCATCGGAGGCGGGATCTGCTGCAGAAAGATCTTCTGAGGGTTTCTCTGCTACGGGTTCTTCGGCTGAAGGCTTTTCTGCTACAGGCGCTTTTGCTGCAGGTTTTTCTGCTGCAGGTTTTTCTGCTGCAGGTTTTTCTGCTACAGGCTTTTCTGCTACAGGCTTTTCTGCCACAGGTTCTTCTGCTGGTTTTTCCACAACTGGCGCTTCTGCTGCAGGCTTCTCGGCAACAACTTCCTTTTTTACCGGTTTCTCAACGATTCCATCGGTACCCTTCTTGACGTCATCTCCTATAACGGGGAAGCTGGAGAGATCGGCCTTCACATTGCCAAGACCGAAATCTACCAATGCCATCGATGAAGGATCGGCATTCGAAGTGTCCTGAGGCTCTGCAGCCTCCTCCTTGGGTTCTTCAAACTCCACGCCATCGTTCAGCACGACAGTCTCAAACTGTGAGAAGGGCTTGTTGACAAGTTCCTTCATCAGCGAATCGGGGGTAAAGGTGATCTTACCATGGCCCTCGATCAGCACACGCTCGCCAGTATTCACATTCACGCTCTCACGATCGTCAACATCGATGATCTTAAACGTGCCGAGACCCTTGATCTTGACGATTTTATCCTTCTCAAGTTCCTGCTGAACGATGTCGAACATCTCAGTGATGAAGTTCGAGGCATCTTTCTTGCTCAGACCTCTCTTCTCAACGAGCACAGAGCTCAAATCCTGTATCGAAATCTTTCCCATCACTCAGTTCCTCCATTCTTTACGCGTTCTTTCCAACTGATATTCGGCTTGAAACTTAGGACAAGTTTCGGCGGAACAAGCATGCGGAGCCCGGTTGAGGGATTCACCATCACGCGCTCCAGTTTCTTCTTCACTTCGAAAGTCCCGAATGTGGGAATAAGTACCGAGTCGCTTTCCTGGAAATGGTCGCCCATCGCCTCGACGATGCTGTTCACATACTTCTGGGTATCTTCTGCCGTAAACCCCGTACGCTGTGCTAATTCTGCGATAAAGTCCTTGTTGTTCATATTTCGCTGTAAATAGTTGTTCCGTATAAATCAAATTCTTCCGAGTCGGTAATCTGCACATCGTAGAACGCGCCTATCTTCAGCCGACGCTCTTCGACAGGGATGAGCACCTCGGGATCGACCTCTGGTGAGCAGAATTCCGTGCGACCCACATAGTAGTCGCCCTCCTGGCGGTCGATGATGACCTTCAGTGTCTGCCCTATCTTCTCGGCTTCGAGCTCCGCACTGATGTTCTGCTGGATGTGCATCAGTTTGTCGAGTCGTGCCAGCTTCAACTCCTCAGGCACATCGTCCTGATAGTGTTCAGCCGAATAGGTCCCTTCCTCCTCGGAATAGGCGAAAGCACCCATACGCTCAAAGCGCGCCCACTTCACGAAGGCCTTCAATTCCTCGAAGTCCTCATCGGTCTCTCCAGGGAATCCCACCATCAGCGTGGTGCGGATATGGATGCCAGGCACCTCCTCACGCAGGCGGCGCACCAGTTCGTAAGTCTCTTCCTTCGTCACATGGCGGCGCATCCGCGAGAGCATATTGTCTGAGATGTGCTGCAAGGCGATGTCGAGATATTTGCACACATTGGGCTTCTCACGCATCACACGCAACAGATCCCAGGGGAAATGCGTCGGATAGGCGTAATGCAGACGAATCCACTCCACGCCCGGAATATCTGCCATCTGCTCGATGAGTTCGGCAATATGCTGCTTACCATCAAGGTCTACACCATAATAGGTCAGCTCCTGGGCTATCACGTTAAACTCCTTCGTACCATCCTTCACCAGCTGTCGCACCTCGTCGAGGATCTCCGTCATCGGCCGGCTCTGATGCTTGCCGGTAATCAGTGGAATGGCGCAATAGGCACAATGGCGGTCGCAGCCCTCACTAATCTTGATATAGGCATAGTGGCGGGGCGTCGTGATATGGCGCTTGCCCTCGCAGGCCTCGAACGAACTGCCTTCCAGATCCTGTAGCAGCTGACGGTAGTTAAACTTACCATACCAGCAATCGACTTCTGGAATCTCTGCTTCAAGTTCTGCAAGATATCTTTCTGATAGGCAGCCCATTACGAATAGCTTTTTGATTCTTCCTTCAGTCTTCGCCTGTGCAAATTCGAGAATCGTATTAATACTCTCCTCCTTGGCATCAGCGATGAAACCGCAGGTATTCACGACGACAATCTCACCCTGCGGGTCATCGCTATCGTGCGTACACACATAGCCGTTGGCCTCCATCAAGCCCATCAGCACCTCGCTGTCAACAAGGTTCTTAGAGCACCCAAGTGATATAATATCGATCGTCTTCATCACTATTCACTTTTCACTATTCACTTTTCACTATTCACTTTTCACTATTCACTTAAAAAGCGAATCCACGAACTGTCGTTTATTGAAGAGCTGCAAGTCCTGCATACCCTCACCCAGTCCGATATACTTCACGGGCACCTTCAGCTGGTCGCTGATACCGATCACCACGCCGCCCTTGGCAGTACCGTCGAGTTTCGTGATGGCCAGCGAGGTAATCTGCGTAACGGCAGCAAACTGCTTGGCCTGCTCAAAGGCGTTCTGTCCCGTAGAGCCATCGAGCACGAGCATCACCTCGTCGGGAGCCTCGGGCAGCACCTTCTTCATCACGTCCTTGATCTTCTTCAACTCGTTCATCAAGCCAACTTTGTTGTGCAGGCGCCCTGCCGTATCGATCAGCACGACGTCGGCACCATTGGCCTTCGCACTCTGCAGGGTGTCGAAAGCCACCGAGGCAGGGTCAGAGCCCATCTGCTGCTTCACCACGGGCACGCCTACGCGCTCACCCCAGATGCAAAGCTGCTCTACGGCTGCTGCACGGAATGTGTCAGCAGCACCCAGATATACCTTCTTGCCTGCCTGCTTGAATTGCCAAGCGAGCTTACCGATGGTCGTGGTCTTACCCACGCCGTTCACGCCCACCACGAGAATCACGTAGGGCTTATGGTCGCTGGGCAGATCCCAGTTGTCGTTATCCTCCGAATTGTTCTCTGCCAGCAAATCTGCGATTTCATCGCGCAGGATGCCATTCAGCTCCGAGGTGCTGACATACTTGTCGCGCGCCACGCGCTCCTCGATGCGCCCGATGATCTTCAGCGTCGTGTCGACGCCCACATCACTCGTGATAAGCACTTCCTCGAGATTGTCGAGCACATCGTCATCAACCTTCGACTTACCAGCTACCGCACGGGCCAGTTTACTGAAAACGCTGGTCTTGGTTTTCTCCAAGCCCTTGTCGAGCGTTTCCTTCTTATCCTTATTAAAAAATCCGAAAATTCCCATAATGCTTTCAATTACGCGTGCAAAGATAATAATTTTCGATGAAACCGCAAAAAAAGAGGTTGCAATTTAACTTGCAACCCCTCATTTTTATGTAAAATTAAAATAAATCTTACTTAGTTCTTGAAGAAGTCTTTAACAGCCTCGTTGGGAACCATCTGCTCGTCGAAGATGTAAGCACCCGTCTTAGGGCTCTTCACCATCTTGATAACCTTTGTGTAAGCGCGACCATCCTTTGAGCCTTCGTGGAGGGTAGCGACGGTTTTCTTTGCCATACTTCAGTCGTATTATTTAATTTCCTTGTGAAGAGTCATCTTCTTCAGGATGGGGTTATACTTCATCAGCTCCATACGCTCAGGCGTATTCTTACGGTTCTTTGTGGTCACGTAACGGCTTGTACCAGGCATGCCACTGTTCTTGTGCTCAGTGCACTCCAGGATCACCTGCACGCGATTACCTTTTGCTTTCTTGCTTGCCATCTTCTTAGTCTCCTATCACTTTAATGTCCTTCCACTCGATGAAACCCTTGGCAACAGCCTGCTTCAG